>CALHQN010000306.1 GCA_938036585.1 uncultured Campylobacter sp. | reverse complement strand
TACAATTATGCCGATTTTATCAAATAAAGGACTGAATTTTGGCTTTAAAAGACGACATCGAAGGCGTGAAAAAAGAGATCGGCACCGAGGAGCAATTCTTAGAAAGTGTCATAAAAAGTGAAATTTTCGTTAGAAAATACAAAAAGCCGCTGATCTTTTTGGCCGCGGTTTTAGTCGTGGTTTTCGTGGGATATTATACGAGCGAATTTTTAAGCGAACGCCGCACCGCCCAAGCTAACGCCATTTACGATGAACTTCTTAATAAAAAAGATGAAGCAAAACTTGCCAAGCTAAAGCAAAAGGACGTAAATTTATACGCTTTGTATATGCTTCAAAACGGCTCTGCGCAGGAGTTGGCGACTCTTGTTGATACACAGGGCGTTGATGTGATGTTAAAAGAGATAATCAAGCTTCAAAGCGGCAACTCTTCCGGAATTTTGCTAAGCGATTACGACTATCTCGTTAAAGGCTACGAACTGCTAAAAGAGGGCAAGATCGAGCAAGCCAATATTGAGCTCGATAAAATTCCTCTAAACTCGCCCGTGCGCCAGATCGCACTCGCCCTAAAGCACTACGGAGGCAATAAATGAAAAAAACGCTGATATTTACGCTTTTGCTATCGTTTTTATTTTTAGGCTGTTCGACGAAGCGCCAGTATTTCGAGCCTAGCGACGAAAACATCACCGGCGATATGAAATTTAACGGCTCCCTACCGTCCGAGATCGTAGCGGTTAGCAAGGATGGCGCGACGCTTAAAAACGGGCAGGTTATATCCAAAAACGGCCTAGTGCAGAATTTAAAGCTCTTAAAAAGCGAGAAATTTTTAGGCGAATATGACGGTAATTTCGTCATCACCGACATAAACGGCACTACGAAGCTCGCCGATAGCGCAGGCAGCGTTAAATTTGAAAAAAATCTCGGCAGACAAGCTCTTAGCGCAAACGTAAAGGGCGATAATCTGGCCTTGGTGATGAGCGATAACTCCATAATGCTCATCAAGCTAAGCTCCGGCGCGGTCGTGTTAGATCACAGAGTGGGAAATGTATTTGCGATCGATTCGCGCGTGGCGCCGCCTTTGTTTATCAATCAGCTGATCGCCTATCCCGCGCTTGACGGGCTCGTAAGCGTAGTCGAGCACGTAGGCGGCCGCTCGGCGCGTGATTTCGTCGTAAGCAACCAGCCGTTTTTCAATAATATAATCGCCCTAGAAAACAGCGGCGACAACCTCTACGCCGTAACCGCCACTAGGCTGATGCTGGTGGGTCCTGCGGGCAATAAAAATCACAACCGCGACATCAAAGACGCGATCTTTAAAAACGGTAAAATTTATCTATTCCTAAAAGACGGCACGGTCGAGCTACTGGATCGCAATCTAAATTTACTCAAATCTCGCAAATTTACCTTCGCGCAGTTTAGCGGCGCACTGATTAGCGGCGGCTATCTGTATATCATTGAGCGCAACGGCTACGTCATCCGCACCGATGAAAATCTAGAAGGCCAGGCGATCTACGAGCTAAATGACGAGGTCGAGGACAAGTCCTTTATCGCGGGTACGTCCTTTTACTACGACGATAAAATTTTAAATTTTGATGCTAGATAAAATTTCAAAGCTCTGCGTTCGTGAAGGGCTTCTGCTTCAAAAATTCCAAACGCTAGATATCGCTAGCTTCACGCGTTCGCGCTCATACGGCGCGTATTTCGGCGTGGATCTGAAAAACTACAACGTCCTTTTATTTATGCGCGACGCAAAATCCCGCTTCGTGATGCGCGATGCGGAATTTCTGCTCTCGCTCACAAGCGACATAAGCGCAAGCCTAGGCAAGGTCGTCAAAAAGCACGTGCTGTTTTACAACTCGCAAATGTGCTCTAAAAGCGCGAAATTTTTAAAAGAAAACGGATTTAGCCTCCATGCTTTTGTGTGACATAGGAAATTCCAGGGTTAAATTTTATAAAGGCGGCGTAACGCAAAGCATGCCCATAGCGGAATTTATGCGGTACGAGCCGAAAGAGCGAATTTTTTTCATTAGCGTGAACGAAAGCGTGAAAAAAAAGCTGAAAAACCCTCTATTTGTCGATCTGGCGCCGCACTTTGAACTAAAAACCGCCTACCGCGGGCTCGGGATCGACCGCATAGCGGCGTGCTCCGCGGTAGCGACGGGCATCGTCGTCGATGCGGGCAGCGCGATCACGGTAGATTTGATGTTTAGAGGTTCGCATTTAGGCGGATTTATAATGCCCGGCATTAGTACGCTTTTAAAGTCGTTCGCAAGCATCGCGCCGGTGCTGGATGTGACGCTTTCAACCAATATCGATCTGGATCCGCTGCCGCAAAAGACCGTAAGCGCCGTAAACTACGGGATTTTAAAGCCGATAGTGCTTACGATCGAAAACATCGCGGGAAATAATAAAATTTACTTCACGGGCGGCGACGGAGCCTATCTGATGCGGTATTTTCGCAACTCGATCTACGAAAAGGATCTGATCTTTAAATCGATGGTAAGCTTGATCGCAAAAAAGGGGCTCGCATGATAACCATAGCGCTACCAAAAGGCCGCATAGCCGACGACACGCTTAAAATTTTCAAAACCATCTTCGGGCTTGATTTTGCCTTTGAGGATCGCAAACTCATAATGCAAGAGGGCGATTTTAAATTCCTCTACGTCCGCAACCAAGATATCCCTACTTACGTTATGGGAGGTGCGGCGGATATCGGCGTAGTGGGGCTTGACGTGCTTGAGGAGCACCGCCCCGACGTGCTTACACTGCTCGATCTTAAAATCGGAAAATGCCGTGTCTGCGTGGGCGTACATGCGGGCACTCAGCTAAACTACGGCGCTCCGAGCCTAAAAATCGCTACGAAAATGCCCAACATCACTCGCGAATACTTCGCCTCCAAGGCCGTCGCCGTAAATATCATCAAACTCTACGGCTCGATCGAGCTAGCCCCGCTCATAGGGCTTGCCGACGCCATCGTCGATGTCGTGGAGACCGGCGCTACGATGAAACAAAACGGGCTACAGCCCGCAGAAACCATAATGCAAAGCTCCGCGCACCTCATCGCCAACAAAAACAGCTTCGTGCTAAAACGCGATGAAATTTTAAACCTGCGAGATAAACTAGCCCGCACGATCGCGTAATGCCCGCTTGCCCGCCGCACGGTATTTGCGACCGGCGCGGCGTACTTCCGCAAATCATCATTGCTCGCCTTGCCGCTATCGTTTAAAGAACGCCACTGCGGATAGAATTTTGCGTCGGCAACCGCACCGCTTAAATTTAAACTAGCTTGCAAATTTGATTTATCAAGAGGCGGATGCGCTTTGCCGAGCCGCGCAGCCTAAAATTTTAAAATTTATCGCTACGAAATTCTAAATTTAGCCCTAAATTTACAGCTCGCAAAATTTCAAAGCACAAACCTCCGCGGCGCAGAGTTTAAAATTCCAAAACCCCGCTCCGTAATTTCGCGCGGTAAAATTTTACGCTACGCGCAGAGCTCTGCCAAAGTAAAACTTCGCAAAATTTTAGCTTTAAATTTGAAAGCGCGCATACCATCTGCTGTACCGTAAGCAAACCGCAACGGAGAAGTCGAGGTACGGCGAGCGATTATTGCGGCAGCATAAACGGCGCGCTGCGAGCCTTGCCGACAATAAAGCAGAGGGGTCTGTATTTTTGTAAATTTATAGCACATAAAATTCCGCCGCGATAAATTTAGATATCGGGAGCGATCCGTGCGGTTTTGGTTTCTGCGCATAGCACAGTAAATTTGTACGCGGCAAATTTTGAGCCGAATAACTTGCCTTTTATTGCGACCGCGCCAAAATCTAAGCTCTCTACGCGCTAAGACGGCGCTTGTGTGTAAGTGTGGGCAAGAATAAATTTTACCGATCCAGCGCGGCGAGAGAGCCGCACCGCGCCTACGCCGCGATGATTTCGCGCACCTTTTCGCTGAAATTATCGCTCACGATGTATTCGGTCGGATAAACTAGCACCTCGCTGCCGTTGCGGATCCGCAGAATCAGCCGCTTGGTATTTTTTAGCGCCGTGTCGCAAAATGCAAGGTGGTAAATTTTATAAATTTTCTCGCGATTTAGCTCGCCCAAATTTAGCTCAAACTCGAAATCCTGCGCGTTTTTGCGCTGCGCCTCGCGCTCTTTGCGCGCCTTAAGAGCGGGATCCTCCGCAGCAAACCCGCCCCTTCGCTCCGCGAAATTCCCGCCGCCGTAGCCGCCGCTTCGTTCGCCGCCGAAACCGTTTCCGCCCTCATTTCTACGTTCGGAGCCAAATCTGGAGCCTCTAATTTTGTCAGGTGCGTAGTTTTCGATTTCGCGCGCCGCATCCAGGCTTAAAATTTCATCCAGATAAATTTGATATTTGCCGCCATAAGGACTCGTGTTTTTGCTAAGCCGCGCCCAAAACGCCATCGGGCGCTCCAGCGCATCGTCGTCTAACGATGCGACCGCTTCGTAAACCTCGCCGAACGCGCTCATCTCGAAGCTTCCCGAAAGATCGAGCACCGTGACGTTTGCCATCTGCTTGCCCGATTTGGTCGTGCGCGAAAAGACGTTTTCGATCTTGCCGACGCATAAAATTTTAACGCCCGCGCCCCCGTCGTCCACCAGCTCGCCGAATTCGCTGGATTTGGTGTATGAAATACCGCCAAGCTCGCCGGCATAGGCTCTTAGCGGATTTTCGCCCAGAAATACTCCCGCGTGCGGCCGAAAGCTCGGATCACGGGCGTTTTGCAGGCTCATCATCGAAAGAAACGACAGCTGATACGCCGCGCCGCCGACCGCGCTTTTTGAAATTTTAATCATAAAGGCGTACGGGCGCTCCCGCTCCTGCGGGCTTAAATTTTCAATCGCCTTTAGCGCGTTATCGAACACCGCAAGCTCGAAGCTACCGTGCAGATCAAGCACGTTTAAAATCCCCATTTTTTTGCCCGTTTTCGTCATGCGCGTGGATAGATCCTCGATCCGCCCCACGCTAAGCACCTCTGCGCTATCTCCGTCGATCTCGCTAAACGCCGAAGATAGAGCGTAATCGATCTCGTCCATCTCCTCTTTATAATCATCCAGCGGATGCCCCGAGAGATACACGCCCACGGTCTGCTGCTCAAATTTTAAAATTTCGCCCTGCGGAAATTCCTTGTCGGTATCGACGAAGTTTACGCTCATGCCGCTCGTCATATCCTCATCCTCTCCAAAAAGCGAGCTCTCGGCGTCCTTTTTAATCTCGGTGATCTTTTTCATCACGTCTAGGATATTTTCCATATTTTGAATCATCGCTAATCGGCTCTTGCCCAGACAATCCATCGCGCCTGCGTAGATCAGCGACTCGATGACCTTTTTATTGACGCGGAAATTATCCACGCGCGAAGCGAAATCGTCGATGCTTTGAAATTTAGCCTCGCTCTGAAGCTCTAAGATATTCTCGATCGCGGCACCGCCCACGCCCTTGATCGCGCCGAGACCGTAGATGATCGAGGTGCCCGATTTGGAGTTCTCGTCGTCCACGACGCTAAAGCCTCTTAAGCTTTGATTGATCGACGGCGGTAAAAGCCCGATACCCAGGCGGCTAGCTTCGTCGATATATTTTGAAATTTTATCGGTATTGCCCTCCTCCGAAGTAAGCAGCGCCGCCATAAACTCCGCCGGATAGTAGGTCTTAAGATACGCCGTTTGAAAGGTGATCATCGAATACGCCGCGGCATGGGATTTGTTAAAGCCGTAGGAGGCAAATTTCATAATCAGATCAAATAGCTCATCCGCCTTAGCTACGTCAAAGCCCAGCTCTTTGGCGCCGTTTAGATACTGCTCGCGCATGTGGGCAAGCTTCTTTTCATCCTTCTTGCTCATCGCGCGGCGCACCAAATCGGCATCGCCCAAGCTAAAGCCGCCCACCTTCTGCACGATCTGCATAACCTGCTCTTGATAGACGATGATGCCATATGTTGGCTCTAAAATTTCTTTTATCTCTGGGAAGATATAGCTAGCTTTTAGCTCGCCGTGTTTGATCCTGATAAAATCAGGGATTAGATCCATCGGCCCCGGGCGGTATAGCGAGATCATCGCGATGATATCCTCAAAGCGGTCGGGGCGCAGGTTCATAGCCAGATCCTGCATGCCCGCGCCCTCGATTTGGAAAATCCCCAGTGTGTTGCCGCTTTGAATCGTCTCGTAGGTCTTGTGGTCGTTAAAATCGATCTCCTCCCAGACGATGTTGCGGCCGTAGCGGCGCTTTACGAGCTTGGCGGCGTTATCGATCACGTCGAGGTTTTTTAGACCCAGGAAGTCAAATTTTATCAGATCGACGTCCTCAAGATAGTTTTTGGTGTATTGCGTGACCAGGCGCGCATCCTCGCCCTTATCCTGCTTAAATAGCGGCGCTTTGTTCCACAGCGGCTCGTTTGAGATCACAACGCCCGCGGCGTGCATGCCTGCGTTGCGATTGAGCCCTTCAAGATCCAGCGCAAACTCCCAAACCTGCTGTGCGATCGGATCTGCGTCAATAAATTCCTTCAGCTTCGGCTCGGCGTCGTAAGCCTGCTTGAGCGTGATGCCGAGCTTATCGGGGATCAGCTTCGCCATCTTATCGGCTTGCGAAAGCGGCATGTCGCAGACGCGAGCTACGTCGCGGATAACGCCGCGCGCAAGCAGCTTACCGAAGGTCGCAACCTGCGCGACGTTAAATTTGCCGTACTGATCGATGACGTAGTCGATCACCTCGCCTCTGCGCGCCTGGCAAAAATCCACGTCGATGTCGGGCATCGAGATACGCGACGGATTTAAAAATCGCTCGAAAAGCAGATTATACGGGATCGGATCGAGGTCAGTAATGCGAAGCGCATACGCGCAGATGCTGCCCGCTGCAGAGCCGCGACCCGGGCCTACGGGGATATCGTGATCCTTCGCCCAGTTGATGAAATCCTGCACGATGACCATATAGCCCGAAAAATGCATGTTTTTGATGATGGCAAGCTCCTTTTCCAGGCGCTCGCGATAAATTTCATGCTTGGCGGGATCGATAAATTTAAGGCGCTCTTTAAGCCCCTCGCGGCAGAGATGATCGAATAAAAAATCGTCATTTGCAAAGCTATAGCGCTCCGAGGGCTGCGGCAGCGAAAGCCCGAGCCTAGCGGCGTATTCGATCGTAAATTTAAAATTCGGCGGCGTCGGCGCGTAGTCCTTCTCGTCGAAGGCAAATTTGAGATTGCACTTTTGCACGATCTCGGCGGTATTTTCGATCACTTCGGGAATGTCCGCAAAAAGCCGCCTCATCTCCTCGTCGCTTTTTACGTAAAATTCCGAAACGACGTGTTTTAGGCGGTCGCCGTCGTTGATCGTCTTGCCCATCGAGATGCACTGATAGACGTCGTGAGCCTTAGCGCAGTCTTTGCGCGAGTAGTGAGCGTCATTGGTAGCGATGATCTTGACGCCGATTTCGCGCGAGAGGCGGATGAGATCCTTATCGACGTTTAACTGCTCGCCGATGCCGTGGCGCATGATCTCGAGATAAAAATCCTCGCCGAAAATTTCCTTATACTCAAGCGCCGCTTTTTTCGCCGCTTCGTAGCCGCCCGCGCCGCGCTTTAAATTTCGCTCGCTTCTATTTAGATGAAATTCCACCTCGCCCGCTAGGCATGCCGAGGAGCAGATGAGCCCTTCGCTGTGCTCTTTTAAAATTTTTTTGTTGATCCTCGGGTAGTAGTAGAAGCCGTCCAAAAACGCGCGCGAGCTAAGATACATTAAATTTTTATAGCCCGTCTCGTTTTTGGCAAGCAGTATCAAGTGGTAGCGCTGGCGGTCGCTTTTATCGCCGATGTCATCGTGGTTGTGCAGGTAGGTCTCGATGCCGATGATCGGCTTGATGCCGTGCTTTTTCATCGTCTGATAAAAGTCTATCGCGCCGAACATATTGCCGTGGTCGGTGATCGCGCACGCCTTGGTGCCGCGGCTCTGCAAAAGCTCGGCGAGCTCGCTTACTTTATTCGCGCCGTCTAGCAGCGAATACTCGGTGTGAAGGTGTAGGTGGGTGTAGTCGCTCATTTTGATCCTTTTTTGATTTGGAGATTATAGTAAATTCGGGCTTTAGAAACGGTCAAATTTAATGGAATTTTAGCTTAAATTTCAGCGCGAAATTTCGCAGGAAAATTTTGTACATAATTTATGAAATTTAAAAAGAGCAAATATGCGTGGCGATCGATATAAAGCCTGCTTTAGTATTTTAAGGAGGGCGAAATTCTTATCATTTAAATTTAATGAACTTGGCGAATGAAAGTTTACAAAAGGGCTAAATTTTATTTTGAGGCGGCGCGGCGGCAATGTAAATTTTACGCTGGTTGCGGTGCAATGCCTCAGCAAGCGGCATTTCGTATTTCTGCCCTCTACGCCTTAGTCGCTCAAAAAAGCCGTTTTGACTATTTAAAAAGCAGATCGTCTTTTAGCTTCGCGTAGGCTTCATCGCCTTTTAGCTCGCGGACGATTTGCAGCGCGAATTCCATCGCGGTAGCAGGTCCGCGCGAGGTCATTATGTTTTGATCTTTTACGACGTTTGCGGACGGGGTATATCCCGCGTGCGCGACGATCTTTTCAAAGCCCGGGTAGCAAGTATAGGCGCTTTTGAGCACGCCTGCGGTAGCTAGTGCCCATGGAGCCGCACATATCGCGCCGATCTTGGCATTGTTTGCATCAAAGTCGCGCAGTATCTGCCCTAGCTTCTCGCTCTTTGCCAAATTTTCGGCTCCGGGCAAGCCGCCGGGCAAAACGATCATATCAAATTCCGAAACTTTTATATCATCTAAAATTTCATCGGCGATCATCTCTACGCCGTGTGCGCCGCAGACGCATTTTTTATCCAGCCCCATGGATACCGCCTCAATCTCCGCGCGGCGCAAAATATCGATCAGGCTTACCGCCTCGATCTCTTCAAATCCGTTTGCTAAAATGATCGCTACTTTCATCTACGCTCCTTTATTTTAGATATGAGCCCTGCTCGCTCGGGGCGGTCGAAATTTCGGTATTCGTGCTCCTACTAGACGAGCTATCGTATAGGAACGAATCATCGCCTTTTAGATAAGCGATGATGTAGCCTAGCTCCGTAGCGCCCGTTTTAGCGGCGATCGGCTGCATGATATTTTTCATCTTGCCGCCGTAGCTTAGATCCGTGGTGTATTGCGAAATAGCTATCGAAATCTCCTTGGCGTCCAGATCTTTGAGTTTACGCGATACTCCATAAGCTTTTTTTTGCCCGTTTTCGCCGTGGCAGGAAGCGCACTTTTCGGCAAAGATCGCTCCGCCTTTTTCTTTTAAAGAGTTTATATTTCGATTTACCTTGCCGCTATGAGCTTTGCCGCCTGCGGCAGGAGCGCTTTTATAGATATTTACGGTTATATTTTCGTCTTTAGAATGCATTATTTAACTCTACTTCTACTTCTTTTAAGAAATATTTAGCTTCGCCTCCTGAAGCAATAAAACCCTCTAGTTTTAAAAATTGAGACAGTGTAATATATTCACTATTAATAAAAACTTTTTTCATT
>CALHQN010000305.1 GCA_938036585.1 uncultured Campylobacter sp. | reverse complement strand
ACCGCAAGCCAAAAAGTGGTTTAAGGACTATCCGGTCCCCGCAAATTTGGCGGAGCAGGTGAGCGAGCTATATCTTGACGGCGGAAACGAAATTTATCTGCAAATCGCGCCTGATTGGGACGGCGAGGACGAGCTTTTCGATATCAAAAACATTGACGCCGCCGAGTTTGCGCAATTCAAAAACCTTAAGAAAATCGAAACGACCGGCATCGGCATATCTAAAAAGGCGCGAAAAGCCTGCGCGGATGCGGGGGTTACGGTAGTTGATTGAGCACAGGAATGGACTTTGAGCCTTATGGCGTGCGGTTTTAAAAAAGCTGAAATAGGCTTTTGAGCTGCGGTCGCGCTTTTAAAGGTCACAATTGTTACCGCGCCGCGCAAAATTCTACGCAAAATTCTACTTATGGCGAGCGCTATAAATGAGCTTTGAAAGGCGCTTGGCGAAGCATCTGACATGTCTAATTTGGCGCGCGTTACAAGTTTTGAGGAGGCTGTTTGCAGCGTAAGAGCCACGCCACTAAATGTGCGAGATAAGTGTGTTGCGCGCGTAAAAATAGTTCGCTTTTTGATTTTGGAAAAAATCGCTGCGTAGCAAGGTGATTAAATTTACTGCTTTTAAATTTTAAAATTTACAAAGAGCGGCGCTTGCGGCTTTGAATGTGCGGCTAAATTTAGATTTCATAAAAGATTAAATTCTAAGCGCGGTTAAATTTGCGTCTTTAATTTTGCTTGTAGCCTGTGTCGCACTGCAAAACATAGTGTGAAAACAGATCGCATTTGCGCGCGATCAGCACGGATCAAATTAAAATTTCGTCTTTGGAATTTAGTATGAATTTGCAGCTTGCATCAAGAAAGTGTTTTTTGTAAGCCGACATTGAGTAGCCAAGAAGTGTCTTGAAACTTAGCATCGGCGGCTTAGAAAGTATTTTGAAATCCGCACCAAGAGTGTGTTTTAAAGCTAACAAGGAGCGGCGCTACTTTGCTGTTTTAAAATGCCGCTTCTAGGCTAAATTTCATAGCCGCATAAAGCCGTCGTCGTAGCTGCCTTCTAGCTTGCGGCGCATATCCTCGCGCCATTTTGGAGTAAGTGTCGTAAGTAGGTTAAATTTTGCTAACAGCCCTTCATCGAGGCGATCGCCGTAAAATAGACGGTTGAGCTCCATCACGCTCATCATAGCGGGGTCGCGCTCTACGACGTAGATCTCGTCGCCCGCGCGGCACGAGCCCGCCTCCAGCACGCGGTAGTACCAGCCGGTAAGTCCGCTGCGCGCGATCTCCGCCGTCATCTCCGCGTTGCCCCAGCGCATCGAGAGCTTGTAGCAGGGCTTGCGCGGCTGGCTTACTTGCAGCACCAGCGAGCCTATGCGGTGCACATCGCCGATGCATACGTTTTGTTCGTGTAGTCCGCTGATCGTGAGGTTTTCGCCCATTGCGCCGTAGGCTAGATTTTTAAGTCCCAAAAATCTCTCCCACGCGGCGTAATTTTGCAGCGAGTTGGCAAAAATCGCCTTTTCCGTGCCGCCGTGATGCAGCGTATCGGCTACCGCGTCGCCCTCGAATCCAAGCTCATTTGCGTGCACTTCGCCCGCTCTGGCTTGCTTGAATATCGCCGTCTCCCAGCGCTTTTTTAGAGGCTGCGTAGCGCGCTCGTCGCCGTAAGCGCGCGGTTGCCCGGTCAGTAATGCCTTTAAAACGGGCATTTTTTGCTCCTTAAAATTTGCATCTGTTCTCCTTAGATCATAAAATTTAGGCAAGGATTTTAGCTCGAAAAGAATTTTAAAATTCTAAATTTTGAGGCGATTTTGCGCTAAATTCCAAGTGCGGGCTTGAAATTTAGCGCGCGGCGTTATTTGTAGTCGTTCGCGTCGTAACTTTTGCCGTCGTTAAAGTCGCTCAAAAGCTGCACGACGACGGGGCTAAGTAGGATGATCGCGATTAAGTTGGGGATCACCATCAGTCCGTTAAACATATCGGCTAGCCCCCAGACGAGGTCGATCTTTTGCACGCTTCCTATGAATACGAATGCGACGACTAAAATTTGCAAGAGCTTGACGAATTTTGCGCCCAGGAGGTATCGCACGTTGATCTCGGCGAAGTAATACCAGCCCAAAATCGTGGTAAATGCGAAGAAAAACAGGCAGATCGCCACGAAGCCGTAGCCGCCGCTGCGACCCAAAATTTGCGATCCGAAGGCTTCCTGCACCAGAGAGATGCCCGAAAATACCGCCTTGCCGTTTTCGAAGGTGACTACGTCGGTGCTGAGTACGACGAAAACGGTGATGTTAAGCACGATGAATGTATCGACGAAAACGCCCATTATGCCGAGCACGGCTTGATCTACGGGGTGTTTGACGTTCGCCGCGGCGTGTGCGTGCGGCGTCGAGCCCATGCCGGCTTCGTTTGAAAAGAGTCCGCGCGCGATGCCGTATCTCATCGCGGTGGCGATCGTAGCGCCCGTAGCGCCGCCCCAGGCAGCCGATGGATCGAATGCGGCTTTGAATATCAACGCGATGACGGATGGAATTTTATCGAAATTTGAGCCGATGATGACGAGACCGACGAGCACGTAGCAGATCGCCATTATAGGTACGACCTTTTCGGCTACGCGCGCGATCGCTTTGACGCCGCCGAAAAAGATGACGCAGCAGATGAGTGCTAAGGCCGCTCCGCTCACCCACTTCGGAATCCCGAATGCGCCGCTAAAGCCGTCTGAGATGGAGTTTGCCTGCACCATATTACCCATAAAGCCCAGAGCAAAGATGATGGCTAGCGCAAAAAACGCCGCTAAAGGCTTGGCAAAGGGGCTTTTAAGTCCGCGGCTGATGTAAAACGCGGGCCCTCCGATCATATGTCCGCTGTCGTCCTTGGTGCGGTAAATTTGAGCCAGGCAGATCTCTGCGAAATTCGTCGCCATGCCTAAAAACGCCGCGCACCACATCCAAAATATCGCGCCCGGTCCGCCCATGACTAACGCGGTGCTGGCGCCTACCAGGTTGCCCGTGCCGACCTGCGCCGCGATCGCCGTGGCGACGGCTTGGAACGAGCTCATGCCGCTTTTGCCCGCAGCCTCGCCGTGCAGGGAGAAGTTGCCGAAAAGCTTGCGCGCGCCCATTCTAAATTTAAAAATTTGCACTAAATGCAAGCGCGCCGTAAAATACGCGCCGGTGCCGCAAAGTAGGGCGATTAGAAAGTACGGACCCCACAAAAAGGAGTTGATCGTATCGACGCAGGAGTTGAGACTATCCAGGAAATTTTGCATGGCTCTCTCCATAATTTGGAATTTTGGAAGTATATTTTAAAAAGATTTAAATTTCGATGAAAAATTTTAAAATTTTATGTCGCGCGGATGAAATTTTGAAATTTTACCGATCGCTCGTTCACGCCGCACACGCATATATACAGCCGCGCATCTGCTCGCTTATACGCTTTATACAGCGCGCAGT
>CALHQN010000304.1 GCA_938036585.1 uncultured Campylobacter sp. | reverse complement strand
AACGAGGTTGTAAAAGCCGCAAACGTCGTGCTTTTCATCGATGAAATTCACACTATCGTAGGCGCGGGCGCAAGCGAAGGCTCTATGGATGCCGCCAATATCCTAAAACCCGCTCTTGCGCGCGGCGAGCTGCACGCGATCGGCGCTACGACGCTGAAAGAGTACCGAAAGTATTTTGAAAAAGACGCCGCGCTTCAGCGCCGCTTCCAGCCCGTAACGGTCGCGGAACCTAGCGTGAGCGAGGCTACGGCGATCCTGCGCGGCATAAAAGAGCGGCTGGAGGTGCATCACAACGTCACCATCACCGATAGCGCGCTAGTCGCCGCCGCAAGGCTAAGCGACCGCTACATCAGCGATAGGTTTTTGCCCGATAAGGCGATCGATCTCATTGACGAAGCGGCGGCGGAGCTTAAAATGCAGATCGAAAGCGAGCCAAACGAGCTTGCCAAGGCTAAGCGCGACATCCTTACGCTTCAGGTCGAAAAGGAAGCCCTTAAGATGGAGGATGACGGCAAAAACGACGAGAGGCTCGCGCAGATCGATAAAGAGATCGAAAATTTAACCGAGCAGAAAAATGCGCTTCAGGCTAAATTTGAAAATGAAAAGTCCGTATTCGGCGGCATCAGCGAGGAGAAAAAGGCGATCGACAGCCTCAAAAACGAAGCGAGCCTAGCAAGACGCAACGGCGATCTTAGCAAGGCCGCCGAGATCGAATACGGCAAGATCCCCGCCGCGCAGGCAAAGGTCAAGGAGCTTGAGGCGAAATGGGACGCGATGAAAGAAAACGGCGTGCTTTTGCGAAACCGCGTGGACGAGGAGAGCGTGGCTGAAATTTTAAGCAAATGGACGGGCATCTCGGTAAGCAAAATGCTCTCCTCTGAAAAGGAGAAATTCCTCCACATCGAGGAGCATTTAAAAGAAAGTGTAGTGGGACAGGACGAGGCGCTGCACGCCATCGCTCGCGCCGTCAAGCGCAACAAAGCGGGGCTCGTGAACGAAAACCGCCCGATCGGAAGCTTTTTGTTTTTGGGCCCTACCGGCGTCGGCAAGACCGAGAGCGCAAAGAGTTTAGCGAGGTTTTTATTCGACGA
>CALHQN010000303.1 GCA_938036585.1 uncultured Campylobacter sp. | reverse complement strand
GACCTTTTTAAGGCGCTGTTCATAGTCGTCTCGCAGAGTTTCGGTGTTAAATTCGTTAATATCATCGACCCAGATACCTATAAAAAATATATCGATAAGCCACCAAATCCCCCAAATAGCCCAAAACAAAAAGCCCACTAAAAACCACAGCGTAAAGCTTCCCAGCCAAAATAGCGCGATCTGCGAAAAGCCGCTGATAAATTTACCGCAGTAAATTCTATGCAGTCCGCCTCCGATCGGCATTCCCAAAAGTGATGAGCAGCCGCCTACAAACCACAGCGCATAGGCGATATAATTATTCCTTTTCATTTTTCTCCTTTTTCGCGATCTTGTAGCTTTGGAAGATAAAAATCACGACGGCCAGATCTATCATCACGTCGGCGAAATTAAATACCGCGAACTCAAACCACTTATGCCACGCGACGTAATCGACCACGCCGCCGCGAATAAAGCGATCGAGCAAATTTGAGCAACCTCCAGCGAGCATCAGCGCAAACGGCATCCAGTGCTCGCAAAAGAGCTTTTTATGACAAAATACATACGCCGCAAGCGCGGAGATCAGTGCGATCTGGATAAATTTTAAATTTTCGCCCAAGAATGCAAACATCGAGAACGCAACGCCGCGATTAAGCGTAAGCTCTAGCGAAAAAAACTCGCCTTGCCACGAAAAGCCGTTTAAAAACAGAAGTTTGATCGCTTGATCGATCGCAAAGATCGCCGCAAAAAGCAGGATAAATTTAATACAGGTCTTAGCCATCTCGCAGCCTAAATTTAAATATGTAAAGCCTGCATTTTTTGTCCGCGCCTTTTGTACCGAGCCATGAGCTTGTCGCGCCGTAAAATTTCACCGCAACGCTACTCATTTAGGGCTTTAGTAAAAAATTTCTCGACCTCGTCCATTCGCTTTTGAAGCAGTTTTTCGTTTTTGCCCTCGAGCAAGAGGCGGATAACGTTTTCGGTGCCGGAGTAGCGAAAGAGCGAGCGGATCTTGTCCGCTTTAAGGCTTGTTTCAAGCTCCTTTAGCCCTTTTAATTTTTCAAGCGGCTTTTTATCCGCGATCTTTAAATTTCTTAAAATTTGAGGATACGGCTTAAGCATAGCCGAAAGTTCGCTCGCTTTTTTGTGCGTATCCAGCATGCAAGCGGCGAATTGCAGCGCGCTTGCGATGCCGTCGCCCGTTTTGGCGTAATCGCCGAAAATTACGTGTCCGCTCTGCTCGCCGCCGAAATTTGCGCCCAGCTCGCGCATCATCTCAAGTACGAATTTATCGCCGACATTGCAGCGATTAAGCGCGATGCCGTGTTTGGCCAAAAAATCCTCCAGCGCGGAGTTGCTCATCACCGTTGCGATCATCTGATCGCCCGCGAGGCGCTTTTTTTCTTTCAAATATACCGATAAAATTCCAAGTAGCGCGTCGCCGTGGATGATCTCGCCATTTTCATCCACGACTACGAGTCTGTCGGCATCCCCGTCAAAGGCGAAGCCCACGTCGGCGCGTAGGCGCCTTACCTCTCCGGCTAAACCTTGCGGACTTAGCGCACCGCAAGCATCGTTAATATTTTTTCCGTTAGGTTCATCGCCGATGACGATCGTTTCGGCTCCCAGCTCGTTAAATACCGTAGGCGCGACCCTGTAGCTTGCTCCGTTTGCGCAATCAAGCACGACGCGAAGCCCGTGCAGCGTCTTTTGCTTCGGGAAGGAATTTTTAATATGCACGATGTATCTGCCTATGACGTCGTCTACGCGCTTTGCGGCGCCTATCTGCATCATTTTGGTGCGCGCTTCGGCGATTAGATCGTCGTTAAAATAAATTTTTTCGATCTGCGCTTCCTCTTTTTCGTCGAGCTTGAAGCCTTCGCTGTTGAAAAATTTAATACCGTTGTCGTAGTATGGATTGTGGCTTGCGCTTATCATAATGCCCGCGTCGCAGCGCATATCCTCCGTAAGAAAGGCAATCGCAGGAGTAGGCATCGGTCCGATCTGGCGGACGTTGTAGCCCACGGAGGTAAGACCCGCTACGATCGCGGTTTCTATCATATAGCCGCTTCTGCGGGTATCTTTGCCGACTAAGATCATATTCGTAACGGAATTTTTCCTAAAGTAAATCCCCGCCGCCATCGCTACGCGCATCGCAAGCTCGGCAGTCAAAAATTCTCCCGCTTTGCCTCGTACGCCGTCCGTTCCGAAAAGTTTCATTATCAAATCCTTATATAAAAATCGGGAAATTCTACCAAAAAAAGTTTAATCTACATAAATTTAAACTATATTTAAAATTTACTTAAATTAAGCGTCGATTAAATATTTTTTACGTATAATCGCAGGTTCAAATTTAACCGAAAAGGAACGTTATGGCAAATCACAAATCCGCCGAAAAACGCGCGAGACAAACCATAAAAAGAACGGAGCGAAATAGATTTTATC
>CALHQN010000302.1 GCA_938036585.1 uncultured Campylobacter sp. | reverse complement strand
GCTAAATTTGATCTGTATTTTAAATAAAAATTGCGATTAATTTAGCCTACTTTAAATTTAGGCTCCTCGCGCCAGGTTCGAAATAATACACGCAAATATAAGTAGATCGCTGCAGTGAAAAATTTATAGAATTTCAAGCATCTGTAGAGCCGTATGACGTGAAATGAATTGCCGAAAAATAAAGAATGCGTATAAATGAAGCTGAAAATTTCAAAATTTAAAGCTAAAATTTTAAAAATTTTACGAGCAAGCAAATTTATACCGTTTTAAATTTGCCTACCATTGCTTGATTTTTTCTAAATCCTTGCACATTTGCGTGTCGCCGTCTTTGCAGCCCAGCTTTAAATACCGCCTTAAATATAAAATTTGCTCTTTCTCCTCCTCGCTCATATCAAGCACCCATTTGCACGCCTCCTTTATATTGCCCCTGTCGCAAGCCTTTTTGCAAAAATTTTTGCCTTCATTTTTATCTACTTTAGCCCACAACAGTAGTCCGTAAGCGTAGCACGAAGGGTAATGCTCTCCGTTACAGCCGATTTCATAAAATTTCGTAACCTCGTTTATATCTTTGTCCTCTCTGTTTAACGATGTGGCAAAGTGCCCGCATCCTGCGGGATTTCCTGCATCGCAGGATTTTTTAAAATACTCTTTTGCCACAAGCTCATCCTTTTTTACGCCCTCGCCGTAAAAATATAAATGCCCGTAATCGTCGCAAAATTTCGCGTCCAGCTCGCAAGCTCTTTCATAATATGTCTTGATTTTCGCGTGTTTTTCATCCAAAGAAGTAAGCGAATACGCTTGTCCCATAAAAATGCAACCTTTGGCATATCCCAAACTGCATGATTTTTCAAAAAATTCCAATGCCAAATCGTCGTTTTTTCGTGTGCAAGATCTATTATTTAGAATTAAAGCCGCCAAATAGCATGCTTTGCCGTCGCCGCTACTGCATTTCTTAAAATTTAAATCGTAAGTATCGCATGCAGGCGCCGCTAGAGAATAAATTTCGCTTACGCTCTCAGCCTTTAAAAACAGAACCGACGCGAGTATAAAAAATAGCGCTTTCATTTCAGCCACTCTAAACGATATAAATTTAAATCAGAAAGCGACGTAAATTTTATCTCTTTGCTAGCGGTTACGCTTTGGTTGATTTCTGCCGCGGCTTGCGTTATTAAAGATGCCAAAATTACGGGATAAAATTCTTTCATTATTGCTCTTTGCCTCCTTCAGATTTGCCATCTTTTACTCCTTAATTGAATTTGCGTTGTATTTATCAGTTATTTCTTCAAATGCTTCTATCGCACACTTTACGGGATCGTGTTCCTCCTCATCTCGTAAGCAGTTTTCTAAAGCTACCTTTAACGCGCAAGATCTTAGTTTAAATAGTTTTTTCTGATCGGTAAATTTTTCACAAGCCGTAGTGTAATTTATAACAGCCTTTTTAATGTTACCTCTTAAACCTATATCTTGTATTCCAAGAGCAAAACAAGACTCGGCTATACCCGCTTTGCAAGATTTTTCATAAGGAGTGATAGAAGCTTCACGCATACCAAGATCAGGACCTAATATATAACCAAGATCCGAGCATCCGATCATATCTCCGCCATCGCATTTTTTAGATAAAATTTCTATTAGTTTAGTGCACGAGCTATATTTGCCGTTTCCCTTATCGCATTCGTTATAAAGATTCTCCTCTTCAGCCGTAGGCTTACCAGCCATTACGATAGAAGCTAAAAATATCATAGAATAAAATACAAAATTAATTTTCCCCATACAATTTCCTTTCGACACCTTCAAAAATAATTTTACCTTTTTTTATAGGGTTACACTCTTTGTCTTTCAGGCAAGCTTTCAGTTCCTCGATATTTTTGCAAACTATATCTCTATCTTTAAGATCGCTATTACAAACTTTTTCAAGACTTTTAATTGCTGCTTGCATATTACCGTTTAGATATATATTTATTAGCGTACCCAATATAAAACAGTGATATGTACTATCAGCATCACACAGCTTAATCAGATATTTCGTAGCTTCCTCTACTCTGCGTAATGATAGTAAAAGCTCACTCTGTGTAGCACATGAGCGCATATTACCATCCTCGCACTCTTTAGATAAAATTTCAACGAGTTTATTGCATGAGCTATATTTTCCATCGCCATAATCGCAGGATTTAAAAAGCGTCCTTTGCTCTTCGTTATTAAAATCCTCTAACTTTATTAAACCTGTTAAAGACGATTGTGCCGCAGCAGGGATCACTACAAATGCCGTTATAAACGTAAATAACGAAATTTTAAGATAGAATTTTTTCATTAGCACTCTTTGCTTATCTTTGGATTTGCCATCTTTTACTCCTTTGTTGAATTTGCGTCGTATTTATCGCTTATTTCCCAAAAGGCTTTTTTCGCACACTTTACGGGATCGTGTTCCTCCTCATCTCGTAAGCA
>CALHQN010000301.1 GCA_938036585.1 uncultured Campylobacter sp. | reverse complement strand
TTATGAATTCGCCTAATTTATCGCCGTTTATACGCAGCAGGTTATTCCAGCTACAAAATAAAAACCGCCTTTGACCGATCTGCAGTATATCGCCCTCCGCGAAAATTTCTCTAAAATTATTAATCGAAAATTTCCTTCTACCTCTTACGGGTATTATCTTTTTATAATTTCTTTTCATGGTCTTTCTTTTGTTTTATTATTAAATCGCCGCACACTCGCTAAATTCCTAAATGCAAAATATATAAATCGTTTTTAATTGCCGAATCGATTAGTTCCAGTAGGCCGTCTAATTGCTCGATAACCGAGAATTTATTTAGCGCGCAGTTTTTATCAAAAACAATCTGCTCATCCGCGCTCAAGAAAAGCGATCTCCAAGAGCATATTATATCTCTAAATTTAGCTTTATCCTCTATCCAGCTATAGCCATAGTAATTTAGACCTTTTTTCAAATTTACCTCATCATTCCATGTGGTTTGTACCCACTCAAGAGAATACGAAATATGAAGTATCAGATCATCGCTAATTACTACGCAATGCTCTTTAGAGAAAATATTTTCTTTTGTCTTTTTGAGTAAAAATTCATGTTTAGGCATATGGCTCCTTATCGTTTTAAAATATGACTTTAATAAAACTCGATATAGCTATTCGCCAAACTTCATCCATGCGGCGGCGTATCCTTGTGTCTCATTTCTAAAATATTTGCTAATTATCTTATATTCGTCTTCTTTCGCAATATTTACAATTGTTTCAACAAAGCCGGTGCAGAACGCCGTGCCGATGTACTCGTCTTCGCTTGCCGCTCCCTTTTCCACAAAATCAAAAATTTCATTTCTTGTCTTTTCGTCCAAATCATCAAAAATTTTAATCGTAGTTTCTGCAAAAGATGCAAGCAGCCACAATAAGCTAGGTATGTACTCCATATCGAAAGGAAATATCTGCTCTTGATAGGCGCTAAAATACGCCCTGTTTTTCTCTATAAAGAAATAGATATATTCCTCATACTTGCCCAAATCAGTCTCTATTAAGCGTATTTGCCAATCCTTATAAATTTTACCTTTATAAAATTCCATTATAATACTTTTATCCAAAATTTTATAGCGCTTTTTATCTCCTTTTCAAAATGTTTGAATGGTATATAAATTTCTTCTTGCTCATAGGATTTTAACTTTTTATATTTCTTGGAATGCGTAATTCTCGCAATATTTTCATAGTGTTTTTGCAAAAAATCTATGATTATTTTTACCTCATCTCTGCTAAATTGTTTTGCTAGCGCCCGTCGCATAGGCGGTGCAAGTGCTTGAATGAACATATCTTCTATAATCGCCTCATCGCCGAAGCGCTCGTAAAAATCAATAAAATCCAGGATATAATACCTAAAAGTATAGTCATTGAAAACCTGCAAATCTCCCGATAGGAGTTTGATCGTGCTATGGTCTAAATCGCACAGATCTTTACCGCACAGATCTTGTTCGACAAGCTCATCCTTTTGTATAGGATTTGTTATAATTTCCGGCTTTTGCAGTTTAAGCCGCGCCTTTAGCGCTTTTATTATATTCGATAAGTTCATTTTGTCCTCCTTTTTAGAAAGCGTAAAATTTGAGCTTGGCTTATAATACTCTTTTACTCTTATCAGATATATCAAATACAGGATCAATCCTATGATAAGCAGTAGTTGCATAATGACGGATTGGGTTGTTGCTACGACATAGACTTTGCCTCCGCGATAACCGCCCTCCGTCAATAGCTTATGAAAATTTAAAGACGATAGGATAATAAAAAATATCGTCATTACAATTCTTACCGGTTTCATGGTTTTAAATTATCCTTATATGAAATTCCAAGGACAGCTTGTCATCTTTCGCCCAATCAGAGTCAAAGAATTTCATCGATAAATACGTCTCGCTCATGATTCAGATAGCATCAAAACTACTTCGTTGTCTTTCAAAACCGCCCCTAAAGTCTTTTATATCCCATCTACGCACACTTCGGCATTTAGTTCGGCACACATTTTTATATTTATCAGAATATGAGCAAAACCAACATATTCTGTATTGAAAGCCAAAATTTTCATTTGGACACCCGCCCGGGGCCAATGTATGGACAATATATAAAATCGTCTCCGTTTCTGGCGCAATAATTAGTGATATATTCGATCGCCACTTCGAATGCATTGTCGTCTTCCTCTTCGGTATCCTAGCTATCGTATGTGATTATGGGCTTATTGCCGCTTAGGCGATATACGTCTCCTCCTAGGATAATCATACCTTTATCTCTTGTGATTTTCAGCACCTCCATTACATCGTCAAATTTCCAAGCGATTTCATAAAAACCGAGCTTCTCTCTTAAGTTTATACCGCGCTCCAAAAGATCCTGCGGCACTATATTTACAAAATCCTCATCTGTAAATAACATAATTCGCTCCTTTTAAGTATAAGGTTATTTCCATTGCCATTTTTCTATTTCGTCTTTTTTTACGAAATACTCCGTTTCATCGCAGGGATAGTAAATTTTACACCATTTATCGTTACAGCTTTCGATAGGGACGACGCCAAATATTCCTTTTTTAACATCTACTATCGTAAAATTTCCATCTTTTATTATATATATCGGGGCTTTTAAATCATTTTTACTCTTTAATTCATAAAGTTTTTCGACACTTATAGGATAATCGCTAAACAATGTTTCGCAGGTACTGACATAGCCGCCCCCGTTCCCATAAGTAATAAAATGGTTGGTTAACAAAAGATCCTTGCAGCCGCTAAATATTGCTATGCAAATTATGGCTAATACTAATGTCAAAATTCTCATCTTATTTTACCTCCTTTATCGGAATTCTATTTATAACGCCTTATAATATTCCTTGCAAATACATACGTAATTTTAAAATTTTATACCTTAAGACCGCGCCTATCTTTTAAAATTTTATTCCTCATCGCGCCGATTTTGCACCCTCTTTAGCCACTCTTTTTCAAATTTAAAATATTTCTCAAGCTTTTTATTCTTTTCTATTTGATCCGATTTTTCTATCTCGGCATAATCTTGCAGCTCGCCTCCGCACCTAGGGCAAACACTCCTATCTTTAACGTCCGAGAAATTATAAAATTTAAGACACCCTTTGCAGCGCATAAATTTAGGATAATATTTTATGCTTTTTTCGGAGCGAAATGCGAGATATAAAAAGAAAGCGCACGCCGCAAAGCATAAAATTCCTATGATGATACGCAGATACGCGCTTTCAAATTTTACCGACGCCATAAAGCCGGGTTTTATATCAACTCTCCCCAATAGAGCGGCCGCCAATCCCCATGCGAAAAAAGCAAAAAAGCCGATTAATGCAAAAATTCTATTTAGCATTTTTATATATTCCTCGTATAACAAATCAAAATTTCATCGCTTTTTAAATTTACGCTTTTTGATCTTCGGAGTTTTAGTGCTTTGCTCGGAGGCGTTTCCTTGTCGATACACGCCGTCATTTTTATACTCCGTTAGCTTTTTGCCGCAGTCCGGGCAAATTTGATCCGTATCTTTGACATCCTCGTATCGGTAAAATTTACCGCAGTCTGCACACCACATATACTCTGGGTATCTTTTTATGCTCTTTTCAGAGCGGAAGGCGAGGTAAAAGAAGCAAATACCCGCTATTAAAAATACGATTGCGGGCAATATCCATAAACTACCCGCATCATCAAATTTAATATATTTCTCGCCTATCTTTACATGTTTATGTACCGTAAAATTTATAAGATATAAGAAGCACATTATGCCCGTTAAACAAGAGGCGATTCTATCTAACATTTTGCTGCTCCTTTTCGTTATGCTTTGCTTTATTTATAGCGTTTTGCGCCATACCGTATGATCCTTAAATTTGGGCTTTATGAGAGATAAATTTTATTCTTGATCGTTTTAAATTTCTCATATAACAAACCTAGAATATTGTAAAATCAATGTATAATCTTCGCTATAAAATTTTACCCTATTTTTTCTATTGTAAATGCTCATGCCTAGCAGATATTTGGCGAAATTTATGTAATCCTTCGTACTAGGGAAATAAAACGTAACGCTTTGGTAGTATGTTTTAAAATCCAGCTCAAATTTATACTTATCCATATCGTCCGCTATATAGCACTCCGCTTCGTCCATTTTGATAAATTCCTCTATATCTATGCATAGTTGAGCACTATTTTTTGCGAATCGCGCTCCGTTCACTGTATCATAAGGAAAAAGCTCTAGGTATGAGACTCTTTCATTATACGATGATGTTAAAATGTTTTTTGCAAAATAATACATAGCCAAATTCGTAGTAAAACCCAATACCACAAGCTTTTTGTCTTCTAGAATTTTAATATCTAATTTATGATACTCATGTCCCATAAGTTCCTCATCGATAGTTAGAGGATCGTCTTTGATATAAATTTTATTCGGCAGCACTGACTTATTCTCTTTTTTTGCGCACTACGCCGTCATTCATAAAGCGCCGTCAAATATGATCCCATCGCTTCGATTGCGGAGGATAATAGCTCTTTTCCATCTACATTGATGCTGTTTGTGTTCATATTTTCTCCAATATAAGTTCCGCCGAGCCATTCTCAAGCGAATTATACTCATCCAGATGTATATGCGAATGTTTCGGCACGGAATCTTGCGCTAAAGTAAGCAAATGCCTGGCAAGAGATATAAGTCCGCTTTTATTCGCCCTTATAGTAACTTCGTTTCCTGGAGCATTAACGGAGATCGCGAAGTCCTTTTCCCATTGTAGCCGCAGCCCCTTTTCTGTGCAGTAATCTAATGTTTTTATAACATACTGTCCCATATAGCGCCGATACTCCTTTCTAAATTTAATCGGTTGCCGATAAAATTTACCTTATCGATCGGCTAATCGATCTCGTAGTATTTTGGAAAAATTATATCTAAAATAAAAATGAAAGGGGTCGGAATAACTAAATTTAAGACAGGCGCTGTGCGCGAAAATGAAGTGATTAAAATTTGAAAACAACTTAAGCGGGAATTAAAGAGAAGCAAAAAGAAGTGATTGAAACTTAAAAATAGCTTAAATGGTGGTCCCGATTGGACTCGAACCAACGACTTCCACCATGTCAAGGTGACACTCTACCAACTGAGTTACGGGGCCAAAAAGAAACGGCAGTATATCAAAAAAATCTCTCAATAGCAAGCAAATTTTAATTTTTCGTAAAATTCCGCCGAAATTCTATACCAAGATTTTGTCGCGACGTAAAACCCCGTCGAATTCTACGCGAAATTTCGCGATCTTGCCGCAACTCCGCGTGGAATTTCATCCCGCTACTAAAATTCGAATCCCGCGTGGAATTTCATCCCGCAACTAAATTTCGCAATCCCGCGCGGAATTTTATCGCGCTTTTGCGGCGCTCGCGCGTTTTGCCCCAGCAGCCTATTTTGCCTCGCTTTGCTTTATCTAGTCGCTTTGCTTCGCCCCATCTCGTTTCATCTACTCGCCTTGCTTCGCCCCGCCATATTTCGCCCGCTTGCCTCGCTCCGCCTTGCGCCCGGCTAAGACGTCCAAATTTTTTCATTCAGCCTTAGAATTTTTACTATTTGTAGCATCGCGTCCAGATCCGCTTTGATATCCTTTGCGATACGAGCATTGAGTATCGGCTGATCTAGGCTAGGCTCGAAACTATCGGCGCCGCGAGCTATCGCGATGTAAATTTTATTTTGCTTGAAGCTCAGCGAGATATTCGATTTTACGAGCTGTTTAAGAGATAAAATTTTCTCCATCAGCGCGGGCGTCAGGACATACATAACCGTCATTGCGTCGTTTGCATAGATCGTAAAATTTTGATTGAAGTCCGCGTTATCTATCGGTATTTTGCGACCACCCAGTAGTTTGTGCCGCAACTCAGACGGTGGCAGTGTCGTATTCGAGAAAACAAAAACGTCGGAGTGGATTTTTTTATTAAAATTTGCCACAAAAAAGAGCCCCTCGAAAAATGTGGAGTAATTATTTTTAAAAATAAATGGAATTCCCGTACCGATGTCCTTTTCCAGCCTTATGTCGCAAAACATAAAATCCACTCCGTCCACGTTCGCGCAAACTAGATCATCCGCGCGAAATCTATCAAATCCGTCAAATATCTCGCTTGCCCTTACCTCTTTTTCCTGAAAAAGTGCGCCCATTTTATACAAAAAGCCCAGGCTCTCGATATAGGGCTTGAGATAAAGCTCTTTGTAGCGCATCAAAAACCGCTCGGTTTTGCGCTCAAAAATCCACTCGTAAAATTTGTCCCGCATGCCGATTATTGCTAAAATAGACGCGACTAAAAGAAATAAACTTTCTACGCTGAGATCGAGTTTTGGAAAATTAAGAAAGATGATTATCAATGCAAGTGCAAGCATCGGACCAAACACCGCAAACGCTACGAGATAACTTAAAATTTTCCAAAGCTTGCGACTTTTCTTAAGCCGTTTGCGCTGCTTTTCTAAATCTATGACGGTTTTAATATCCACGCTTAACCTTTAATTATTAAATTTAATGGCGCGAACTCGCGGCACAGCATAAATTTACGCCAGATACGGCGCATTTTTGGTGCGTTTCGCTTGGATGTCGCCACATTTTGCAGCTCCTTGCGCGAACCGCACGTTCCGTTTGTTCGCCCCGTCCCGCCTCGCTCCGCCTTGCGCCTAGCTAAGACGCCCAAATTTTCTCATTCAGCCTTAGAATTTTTACGATTTGCAGCATCGCGTCCAGATCGATTTGTATCTTGCTCGCGAGCTTATCACCGCGTATTGGCTTACTTAGATCGGGCTCGAAGCTATCGTATAGACGAGGTATCTTTATATAAATTTTGTTTTTTCTGAAGCTAAGTTCAATGTATGATTTCGTAAGCATTTTTAAAAATAAAATTTTCTCCATCAGCGCCGGCGTTAGCACATACG
>CALHQN010000300.1 GCA_938036585.1 uncultured Campylobacter sp. | reverse complement strand
TTTTAAACTTTTTGCTTTCGAGTTTTTTGGAGCGGATTTTTCGGTTTTGGAGCTTTTTAAATTTGAAATTTCGATCGTGGAATTTTTACTCGCATGATTTTTGGTTTTCACATCCTCTTGCATCGCGATTTGGGGTTTGTGATTTTGCGGCGCGACGATTTGATGCTCCGCGTTTTGAGCGGATAGCTCCGTAAATCCCGCAAGAGCGAGCGCAAGTATAAAAATGCGGGCAAAATTTTTCATCGTCTTCCTTCCTTTAGGATGAAATTTAGCAGAGACTAGATTAAGCGGCGTTAAATTTAAGCACGGAGGTTAAAATTTCGCGCCGTAAATTTAAAATGATAGATTTTGAAATTAATGAAAAGGTCGTTTAAAGCATCATAAAAACTCGCGACAAGCCGCGCAAAAGGCGAAGCGCCGTAAATTTTATAACGCGGCGAGGTGCCGTAAAGATTTCACGGCACCCCACGGGACGCCGCAAAATCTCGCAGCGCCATGTCAACGCGTATGGGAGCGCCGAATGACGCCCCCGCGGGACTACATCATTCCGCCCATACCGCCCATTCCGCCCATATCAGGCATTGGAGGCATTGCAGGTTTCTCCTCTTTGATCTCGCTTACGGTTGCTTCGGTCGTTAGAAGCAGGCTTGCGACGGAAACTGCGTTTTGAAGCGCGATGCGCTCGACTTTGACCGGATCGATGATACCTGCGTCAAACATATTGACGTACTCGCCGTTTGCGGCGTTGAAGCCGAATTTCTTGTCTTTATTCTGCTCGACGGCATTTGCTACGACGCCCGCGTCAAATCCCGCATTCTCGGCGATCTGGCGAAGCGGAGCGAAAAGCGCGCGCTTGACGATGTCCGCGCCGATAAGCTCGTCGCCGCTTAGAGCTAGCTTTACGCTAAGTCCCGCCCTGATCAGCGCAGCGCCGCCGCCGATTACGATACCCTCGTCTACGGCTGCTTTGGTTGCGTTTAGAGCGTCGTCCACGCGGTCTTTTTTCTCTTTCATCTCGGTTTCGGTCGCAGCGCCCACCTTGATAACCGCGACGCCGCCGCTAAGCTTAGCCATGCGTTCTTGAAGCTTCTCTTTGTCGTAATCGCTCGTAGTCTCTGCGATTTGAGCTTTGATCTGCGAAACGCGCGCATCGATATCTTTTTTCTTGCCCGCGCCGCCCACGATAGTTGTGTTATCTTTGTCGATCACGATGCGCTCGGCTTGTCCAAGATCAGCCATGGAGGCGCTTTCTAGCGTTCTGCCAAGCTCCTCGCTGATGACGGTGCCGCCTGTTAAAATCGCGATATCTTCAAGCATTGCCTTTCTGCGATCGCCAAATCCAGGGGCTTTGACCGCGGAGATGTTTAGCACGCCGCGAAGTTTATTTACTACCAAGGTCGCAAGCGCCTCGCCCTCGATATCCTCGGCAATGATTAGAAGCGGTTTACCGCTTTTTTGAACCTGCTCCAAAACCGGAAGAAGATCTTTTAAATTTGTAATTTTCTTATCGAATAACAAAACCAGCGGTGAGCCGAGCTCAACTAGCATTTTTTCTGCATTTGTGATGAAATATGGGCTTAGATAGCCGCGGTCAAACTGCATTCCCTCGACGACGGTTAGCTCATCGTTGATCGATTTTGCCTCTTCTACGGTGATGACGCCGTCTTTGCCGACCTTCTCCATCGCGTCTGCGATCAGATCGCCGACGGAGCTGTCGTTGTTCGCAGAGATCGTAGCAACCTGAGCGATCTCTTTTTTGCCGTTTACTTTTTTAGATGATTTTTTTAGCTCTTCGATGATCGCGGCACTAAATTTATCCATACCGCGCTTAACTTCGATCGGATTTGCGCCCGCAGTTACGTTGCGTAGACCCTCTTTAAAGATCGCGTGAGCTAGCACGGTCGCGGTCGTAGTGCCGTCGCCCGCTTGATCGTTAGTTTTGCTCGCTACTTCGCGCACCAAAGAAGCGCCCATATTCTCGAGCGTATCTTTTAGCTCGATCTCTTTAGCGACGGTTACGCCATTTGTGATCGCAGGAGCGCCGAAGCTTTTTTGAAGCAATACGTTGCGACCGCGAGGCCCCATAGTGACTTTAACTGCGTCGTTTAACTTTCTAACGCCCGCGTAGAGCCTGTTTCTTGCGTCGTCTGAAAAAATAATCTCTTTTGCCATTTTTAATCCTTTTTATTTAATTATGCCTAAAACGTCTTCTAAATTTAAGATAAGAAATTTCTTATCGTCTAAGCTAATCTCGCTACCTGCGTATTTTGCAAACGCTACGGTATCGCCTTTCTTCACGCCCTCGCATTCGCTGCCGACGGCTACGATTTTGCCGGTCGAAGGCTTCTCTTTTGAAGCATTGTCGGGGATGATGATGCCCGAAGCGGTCTTTTTGGTCTCCTCCTCGCGCTCGATTAGAACGCGCTTGCCAAGTGGTTGAAATTTCATTTCAGTCCTTTCTTTGATTTGTGATTTTCTAAAATTGGCACTCAATGTGTTTGAGTGCTAAGATTATATGCAAAATTTATATTCTTGTCAATAGTTTATGAAAAATTTTTATAAAACTTTTGATGATATAAAAAATGAAAAATTTGATGGTCTTATAATAACAGGAGCTCCTGTAGAAACACTTGAATTTGAAAAAGTTGATTATTGGAAAGAACTTACGGAAATTTTAAAGTGGAGTAATAAACATGTTTTTTCAACATTGTATATATGTTGGGGAGC
>CALHQN010000299.1 GCA_938036585.1 uncultured Campylobacter sp. | reverse complement strand
ATTTTAAAATGTCCAAATTTAAATCCTCCATAACCATTTTATTTTTAAATCAAAAAACTTTTTAAGCGGCGAATAAATATAAAATTTTAATTAAATCAGATCAAATTTAAGGTGCATGAATTCTAAATTTTGATAGAATGCTTTCCGAAATATCCTAAAATTCAGGAGGAAGATATGGTTGACTTGGCTCAAATTTCGGCTAGACTTGATGCCGTTGAGCGTTTGCCGCGAATAAAAACGGAGGAAAGCATACAAGAAAGGCTTAAAAGCAAAGGTTTTTCGCGCCGCGATTTTATGAAATGGAGCGGAGCGATGACCGCGATGCTAGGGCTTCCAGCCGCATTTGCGCCTAGCGTGGCGCGAGCGGCGGAGCTTGCGGATCGCTTGCCTGTGATCTGGCTTCATATGGCGGAGTGCACGGGCTGTAGCGAGAGCTTACTTCGCACCGATACGCCTACGATCGACAGTCTCATATTCGATTACATCAGCCTCGAATACCACGAAACTATAATGGCTGCCGCAGGCTGGCAAGCCGAGGAAAATTTAGAGGGCGCGATCGAAAAATACAAGGGGCGCTATATCTTGATGGTAGAGGGCGGAATTCCAAGCGGCGAGAATGAATTTTTCCTAACCGTGGGTCCTGAGGGCAAGAGCGGAGCTCAGCACTGCAAACACGCTGCCGAAGGCGCTGCGGCGATATTTGCGATCGGCACCTGTTCGAGCTTCGGCGGTATCCAAGCCGCGGCTCCGAATCCGACCGGCGCGGTAGGTTTGGACAAGATCATAAACAAGCCAGTCATCAACGTCCCGGGCTGTCCGCCTAGCGAAAAAAATATCGTCGGCAACGTGCTAAATTTCATTCTTTTCGGCACGCTTCCAAGCCTAGACGTTTATAACCGACCGAAATGGGCTTACGGGCTGCGCATCCACGATTTGTGCGAGCGCCGCGGACATTTCGACGCGGGCGAGTTTGTAGAAAGCTTCGGCGATGCGGGCGCAAAGGACGGATATTGCCTTTATAAAGTAGGCTGCAAGGGCCCTTATACATTTAACAACTGCTCGCGCGAGCGCTTCAACTCCCACACTAGCTGGCCGGTACAGGCCGGTCACGGCTGCATAGGCTGCTCGGAACCTGATTTTTGGGATCATATGGGACCTTTTGAAGAGCCTTTGGCAGATCGCCTATACGAAAGCGTTTTCGGCGGGCTTGGCGCTGATGCTACCGCAGATAAGATAGGTGTCGGAATTTTAGCGATCACGGGTGTTGCGGTAGCGGCACACGCGGCGATTGCGTCATTTAAGAAAGATAAAGGGGAATAATCATGTCGCAAAGAATCGTAATAGATCCGATAACCAGAATTGAGGGACATTTAAGAATAGAGGTCGTAGTGGATGATGAAAACGTCGTCCGCGAGGCTTATAGCAGCTCGACGCTATGGCGCGGGCTTGAGACTATAGTAAAAAACAGAGATCCGCGCGACGCGGGATTTTTTATGCAAAGAATTTGCGGCGTCTGCACCTTCTCGCATTACAAAGCGGGTATCGTCGCGGTAGAAAACGCCCTTGGTATCACTCCGCCGCTAAATGCCTTGCTGACGCGCACGCTGATGGCTAACGCGCTATTTTTGCACGATCATCCGGTGCATTTTTATCAACTCCACGGACTTGATTTCGTAGATGTAGTAAGCGCGCTTAGCGCCGATCCTAAAAAGGCGAGCGAGGAGGCGTTTAAATACTGCGACACCCCTTATGCGTGCGGTGCGGATAAACTAAAAGAGGTGCAAGATCGCGTGGGCGCTTTCGTTAAGAAAGGCGCTTTGGGGCCTTTTGCCAACGCCTACTTCGGCCACCCAACATATAAGCTTAGCCCGGAGCAAAATTTAATCGCTCTTTCGCACTATCTTGAGTGTTTGCGCATTCAGCGCACGGCGGCTCAGATGATGGCGATATTTGGTGCGAAGCAGCCTCATCCGCAAAGCCTCACCGTAGGCGGCGTCACCTGCGTGATGGATATCCTAAGCCCTGCAAGACTGGGCGAATATATGTCTAAATTTAAAGAGGTCGCGGACTTCGTAAATCGCGCCTACTATCCTGATCTCGTAATGGCTGCGAAGGCTTACGGCAACGAGCCTAGCGTGCTAAACGATATCGGCGTGGCAAATTTATGGACTCATCAAGAATTTCAGCTTTCAAAGAACGAATGGCTATTTGAAAGCGGCATGATCCTTGACGGCGATATTAGCAAGGTTTTGGAGCTGGATGAGAACAAGATCACCGAGGAGGCAACGCATGCGTGGTATAAAAACGATGCGGCGCTTCATCCTTACGACGGCGAGCAAGAGCCGAATTATACGGGCCTCAAGGACGGACAGAGCATCGACGCGCACGGCAAAGAAGCGCATACGAAGGTGCTCGATACCCAGGGTAAATACACCTGGATTAAGGCTCCGCGATACGACGGCAAGCCGCTTCAGGTAGGACCGCTTGCAAATATCGTGGTAAATTACGCTAAGAAAAACGAGCGCGTAGTAAAGGTCGTGGATCAATTCCTAAAAGACGCCGGCTTGCCGCTTGAGGCGGTATTTTCGACGCTTGGACGAACGGCGTGCCGTATGATCGAAGCTAAAGTCGTTGCCGACAACGGACTGATCGCGCTAGAAAATTTAATTGCAAACATCAAAAGCGGCGATACCGAAACCTGCGCAAAATATGTAATCGATAACTCCAAAGAGTACAAAGGTCGCTATATCGGTCACGTGCCGCGCGGCGCGCTTAGCCACTGGTGCAGGATCGAAAAGGGCGTCATCAAAAACTGGCAGGCGGTCGTACCTTCTACTTGGAACGCCACGCCGAAAGACAAAGACGGCGCTATGGGTGCTTACGAATCCTGCTTGATCGGACTTAAACTTGCCGATCTTTCCAAACCGCTAGAGATCATCCGCCGCATCCACTCTTACGATCCTTGCATCGCTTGTGCCGTGCACGTAATGGACGCCAAAGGAGCGGAGCTTGGCTGCTATAGGGTAGATCCCAGCAAAGGATAAACGATGAAAAAAAGATTTGCGGAATACGAGTTCTCAATCGGTCTTAGGCTCACGCACTGGCTGCGCGCGCTTTGCATTACGCTTTTGGTGATCACCGGATATTACATCGCCTTTGTTTTCACCGCGCCCGAGGTAAATCCCGAGCCGGTGCTTTTCATGCAGGCTAAATTTAGATTCGTGCATCTGATCTTCGGCTTTGCGATGATCGGTGCGGCGATCTTTAAAACCTATCTTTTCTTCTTCGATAAAAAGAGTAGAAAAGAGCTTTTAAGCATCAAGGATTTTTTTAGCCCGCGCGTCTGGATCGCTCAGATCAAATACTATATCTTTTTGGGCGAGCACCCGCATCTTCGCGGCGTTTATAACCCGCTACAGTTCATCTCCTATCTGGGCTTTTATCTAGTGCTGTTCGTAATCTGCCTAACGGGAATGATTCTATACGTTCACGTCTATCACGAGGGACTCGGCGGCGCATTTTACGGAATTTTACGTCCGATCGAGGCCGCGATGGGCGGTCTAAGCGAAGTACGAATGATTCACCATCTTTGCATGAATATCATCATAATCTTCGTACCGATCCACGTCTATATGGCGGTCTTTAACGCCGTTAAGGGCAGGGACGGCGCAATGGATGCGATCGTAAGCGGTTATAAATTTAAAAAGGAAGAGCACGCTTGAGAGTGCTGGTACTGGGTATCGGCAACGTCATCTACGCGGACGAGGGCATAGGCGTGCACTTCGTCCGCGCGCTCGCGCAGAACTATAAATTTTATCCTAAAACCGCCGCACGAAATTCTATGGCGGGCGAGAATTTTGCGGCGCGGAATTTTATGCAAAATTCCGCCCAAGTATCTGCGATACAAAATTCTACCTCGCAAAATTCCATAGAGCGCGACCCCTCGCAAAATTCTGCGGATGAAAATTTTATCTCCGAGCAGAATTTCGCAGCAGTAAATTCTCTCCGAAATTCCAAGGCGGAAAATTTAGATCGAAATTTCGCCGCTCAAAATTCCGCCGAGCAGAATTTCGCTTCAAATTTTACTTCGCAGAATTCCGTTATAAATTCCGCAGCGCAAAGCTCTATCAATTCGGACTTCATCGCCGTAAATTCAGCCGTGCCGAGCAGTAGCGCGGATCAGATCCGATTTATCGACGGCGGGACTTTGGCTAGCTTTTTGATGCCTACGATGGCGGAATTTGATGAAATTTTGCTCGTAGATTGTATAGACGCGGACGGCGCAAAGGGCGGCGAGGTGTATTTTTTCGACTACGACGCGATGCCTAAGCAGATCAGCTGGAGCGGTTCGGCACACGAGGTCGAAATGCTTCAAACCCTGCAGATGATGGATCTTTGCGGCGATCTGCCTCACGTTAAAATTCTAGCGGTCGTGCCGCGGCGCATCGAGGAGGCGAGTTTTAAGCTAAGCTCCGTGATATTAGAGTCCTCAAAAATCATGGAAAAAACGGCGCTTAAGCACCTATCGGATCTTGGCTTCGCGCATGAAAAAATCGCCGATCTCAGCGCCCAAGACATCGCGGATCGATTTGCAAAAAGGGGGCGAGATGATAGTAGCATATGAGTTTAACTACCTTAATGAAAACGCGCTGATAGCGCACTTCTTGCTGTTTTATGCTTGCAAAAGCGCACTTGATTTTTGCCTGAAAAAAGAGGCGAACTTAATAAGCCTTTTCGTGCGCGGCGGCGAGGATGAAATTTTAAAATTTAGCGACGAGGCGATGCCTCTGATTCCAAACTCCATATTTTTGGCAAAATCCTCCGTGCGCGTGGTAGACGAGGACGGCGCCGAAGCAAAAACGCTGAAATTTAACGGCACGTTTGAAGATACCTCCTCGGGCGATATAAGTAAATTTTTAGAGGATGAAATTTTAAACGCCCGTAAGACGGCTAAATTTAATAACTTCACTCCGCGAGTGATGAAAGAGTACCTCACTCACGCCGAGCCCTCTCAAAACGAATTCGGGATAATAAGCGGCGCCGGCGTGCTTCATGACGGCAAATTTGAAGCGGTAAGCAGGGAAAATTTCGCCCGCTTGCTGGAGCTTTGCCGCCTAAGCTTGCTTCACGCAAGGCAGGTGCAGATCGAGCGCGGCGGCGCAACTTTCACGCTCAAAGCGGACGTGGATTTTAGCGCCGACTTTCTGATAGCCGCGGGAGTGGGCGCGCTGGATGGGATTTTTGTGAGCGACGAAAAGAGTAAAATCGCGCTCGCAGCCTTCGAAAAGCCGCTCATAAGCCTAAAAACCAATGCGATCTTTAGAAAAAATCACGAGGACGCCCCTAAATTTTTTGACGTAAAGCTTGCGGGCGACATATTCGTGTTTGCGCTGGGGCGCGCTTTGGCAAGCGACGGGATCTATTTTTTAAGCGCAAAATGCGAAAGCGCGGCGCAGAAAGATAAAATTTTTAAGGTCGCGCCGCTGCAAAACGGCTTTTTGATCGTGCAAAACGAGGACTTTTTAAGCGACAGCGCAAGCTCTTATCTGAAAAACTCAAACGACAAAAACTCCGCTCTTTTTGCGCTTACGTGCCGCGAAAAGGGACTTTTTAATGACCCTAAAAAACGGGTTTTGCGCTGCTTTTTGGGCGTGGGCGCGGATGATGAGATCGCAATTTATGGCGAAAGCTCCAAAAAAATTCTGCTTAAATTTGATCTGCCGCGCAGTTTTGGCGAGCTTAAAGCTCAAATTTGCGCGGATGAGACGGGCGCTAAGCTGCTTGAAAATTTTAGCGCCAAATTTAACGTAGACGCCGCGAAAATCGATGAAATTTTAAAAAGCGCGAATGCGGGATTTTACGGCATCTTTAGCGTCGCCGCGCAGCTTATCTGGGGGCGCGATGCGGCATTTTTGATAGCGGCTGCGGAGGATTTTGCGGGCGGCAAAGGGGTGCGGCTTGATTTTTGCACGGACGAGCGCGGCTGCGTGCAAGCGGATAAAATTTTGCGCTCGGCGATGAGCTATACGCTCGCAGGCGCCAATGAAAAGCTGTTTGCGTTCGGATTTTTCGATAGTTTGGGCTATTTTTTAAGCGATCTGGCGGATGAGCGCAAAGAGGATTTTGACGTTTTGATCTTCGGCGGAGCGATGTTTAGCGGGCGCAAATTTGCGGATTTGATGCTTAAGCTTTGCAAAAATTTTGACGCGAGCTTTAGCGACAGCTTAGCGCTTCAAGCTCGCTAGATCGGGCATATATGCGTATTTTTGACAAAGCTTTGAAGTCTTATCCGCAAAACGGCGAGTTGCGCGGGTATTGCCGTGCCGTCAGACGCGTCACGCGGGCTAAGCTTAGCGCTATAATTTGCGCAAAATTTCAAAAAAACGATAGACGCGGCGAGCTTGCAGTATCAAATTTTATTAAATTTAGAGCATATTTTGCGGCGCCCGGTACGTTTTGTCCGCCTGCCGCGAGCACATTTTACCCGCAAAACAGCTACTGCGTCGCGCAATTTATGAAAGCATGTGTATGAAAGCGGCTAAATTTGAGGTTTTCGGAGCGGTGCAGGGGGTCGGATTTCGCCCGTTCGTCTACAAGCTCGCCGTGGATTTGGGGCTGAAAGGCGAGGTTTATAACGACGGAGAGGGCGTTAAAATCATCGTTTGCGCAGACCTTTCCGAGCTGCAAAAAAGCTCGATTGATAAAAATTTCGCCCCTTTAAATTTAGA
>CALHQN010000298.1 GCA_938036585.1 uncultured Campylobacter sp. | reverse complement strand
CAGCGAAAATTTCTCCTCAAAGCCGTTTTTAGGGCGCCCCAGGTGGCTAGCCAAAACCACGCTGCAGCCGTTATCTAGGCAGTAGCGGATAGTAGGGATCGCCGCGCGAATTCGGCGGTCGTCAGTAATGTTTAAAAACTCGTCCATCGGTACGTTAAAATCGCACCTGATGAATACTTTCGCGCCGCCCAGCTCAAGATCGTTGATCGATAAAATTTCACTCATTTTTAGCCCTTTACGGCGCGCAAAGCGAGATCTATAAGGCGGTGCGAGTAGCCCCATTCGTTGTCGTACCACGCAAAAATTTTAACCATATCGCCGCAGATCACCTGCGTAGTATCGCTAGCCACGATGCTGCTGTACGAGCTCGTGCAAAAATCGCTGCTAACGCGCGAGTCGTCGTCTACGAGCAAAATCCCCTTCATCGCACCATCCGCAGCCTCTCTAAACGCCGCATTTATCTCCTCGGCGCTTGCACCCTTACCCAAAATCGCCGTTAGATCGACCATCGAGACGTTAGCAACCGGTACGCGGACCGCCTGGCCGTGCATCTTGCCGCTTAGCTGCGGAAGCACCTTGGCTATGGCCTTCGCTGCGCCAGTCGTGGTCGGGGCGATATTTAGCGCCGCGGCGCGCGAACGGCGGAAGTCTTTGGCTTTGACGTCAACTAGGCTCTGGCCGTGCGTATAGGCGTGGATCGTCGTCATAAGCGCCTTTTGGATGCCGAATTTCTCATCGAGCACCTTCGCTACCGGAGCTAGGCCGTTTGTCGTGCAGCTTGCGTTTGAGATGATCGCTTCACCCGCGTATTTATCGTCGTTCACGCCGACTACAAAGGTCGGCGTATCGTCCTTCGCAGGGGCGCTCATCACGACCTTTTTCACGCCGCGCGCAAGATAGGGTTCGCATTTTTCTGTAGTTAAAAATTTACCCGTGCACTCCAAAACCACATCCACGCCGTAATCTGCGTAATTTAGCTCGTTTAGGTCGCGAGTCGAAAATACGCGGATCTTTTTGCCGTCCACCTCGATGTGCCCATCGTCTATGATCCGCACATCGTGCTTAAACTCGCCGTGCACGCTGTCGTATTTGAGCAGATAGCGCGTCATATCGCGCGTAGCCGTGTCGTTGAATGCGACCAGCTCGACATCCTCGCCGGCGAAATTTCGCTCCAATATGATGCGCGCCGCGCACCTGCCGATACGTCCAAAACCGTTGATCGCGATTTTTACCGCCATAAGTTCTCCTTTTTTTCGGATTTTCGGAGAGAATTTTACTAAATTTGGGTTAATTTTTGATTAAATAAAAAGCTGCGAAATCTAGGATTTACTTTTTAGCTATATAATTTACGAACTTTTTTAAAGGAGAAAAAATGAGACGAATTGTATTCTCGTCATTAGCGGCAATCGCGCTTTTAAGCGGATGCAGCCAACCTAAGGCCGATACGGCTCCGCAGCAAACGCAAGAGCCCGTAACGCATACGATCGTATTTCTGCTTGGAAACACCGGAGATAAGCGCATCAGCCTTAGCTCGAACGATATGTTCGCAACGGGCGTGTTAACCGACGAAAAAGGCAAAAAGCATAATCTCAAACGCGCGGCTTCCGCAAGCGGCGTGATGCTTACGAACGACGAAGGTATCGAGCTTCTCTTCAAACGCGGAGAGGGAGTGTATACGCCGGGTAAGGGCAAGAAGGATATTCCGGTAACCTACACCGAGTACGAGCACAAAAGCGGCGAAATGATGTAGCCACGGCGGGGTTAAATTTAAACGCCCTAAAAAACGAATTAAATTTAACCCCTCGTTTCTAATTTCGGCTTCTTTATCCGTAGCAAAATTTAACTCTCATTTCGATCTCTTTGATCTGCGATGAAATTCAGCCTTCTGTTTTCGCTTCTTTCGTCTGCACAAATTTAGCTTTTACAAATTTGAGCTCTCGTTTGTCAAAAACAAACTTCGTAAACCCAACATCCCAAATTTTACAAAATCTCCATTCTCTTCACGCTTTGGCGATGATTTTGGATTTCAACCGAATTTTACTAGAATTTTGCTAAACTGCGCCGAAATTTTAGCAGGCCGGTGCAAATACGGCTCAAAACAGATCATTTAGCGAGATTAGCGCATGGATAGCATTAAATTTTATCCAAACGATTACGAGATGAACGGCGAGAGCCTTACCGAAGTCGTCGTTACGATAAACGATGAGCCTCTGCTCGAGCTGATTAGGCAGCGCGAGCAAAGCTTTGCGGCGAAAGATGGGCAAGCTAGCATCGCGGGGGACTACGCCTACTTAAGTTTGATCGATTTTAAAAAGCTCTTTTTGGACGCGCTCTCGCCTAACGGACGGCTTGCGGCTAGCGGCGAGCAAAGCGTCGTCCCACTGGGCTGTCCGTGCGGGATCTGGGACTGCTGGTATCTCGCGCTTAAGGCTAAATTTGAAGCGGACGCAGTCAGATTTAGCGACTTTACGAACCCGCGCCGCAAAGATTGGCGGTATGGGTTTGAGTTTAAATTTGACCGCGTGAGCTTTGTGAGCGAAATTTCTAAAATCGCCTCTTTTATAAATTCCAAAAACTAAATTTAACCGCCGATCTACGGGCATTTTACGGTACGGCTTGCGACAAAGCGATTTTTAATCCCTTAAAATTTGATTTTAAATCGATGCGATAAGGGGGCCTGCATAAAATTTGCCCTCTAAAACAGGCAAGAGCGTTTTGCGATTTTAATTTATTTAAACTAAAGCAGCGCCGAATTATGAGCGTAGATGCGCAATTCAACGCATTTGGCCGCGAGATAAAATTTATCCGCACAAAAGCGGCGATGGTTTGCGAAAAATTTTAATCCGCTAAATTTCACGAGCGATCGATGCTTTTACGCGAGCTCGTGGAGTTTGCTTTCGCGTGGTTTCTAGTGAGTTTGAAAATGCAAGAATAAAATTTCATCCTTATAATCGTGCGTTCGGCGTAGCTTTGAACGGGCGAGATTGAAGGCGCGGGTGACGCGCCTAAGCAGCGCCGCTCTGCCGAGCCGCGCGTACCTCTTATAACGGCGCGCGGTCTAGATGCTCTATCCGCGATAGCAGAGAAATTTACGCTCCGCGCGCGATACGTATCAAACGCGCTTGCCGCGCGAGCTAGTAAAATTTTAAAAATTCTGAAATTTAATCAATTTAAAAATCTCGCAGCTCGTAAGTTGAAAATTCCAAAACTTTGTAAAATTCTAAAACCCCCGACGCTCTAAAAGCCTCAAAATTTTAACTTTTTATAAAATTTTAAATTCCGCCTGCTCGTTTTCGCGCACAAACGCCTCAAGCACCGCGATCAGCCCGTCTGCGAAGCTGCCCGTTTTGTCGTGCAGAGCTTTGGCGTTTTTCAAAACGATGCAAATCCGCCCGCCCGTCTCGCCCAAAGCGTCGTAAA
>CALHQN010000297.1 GCA_938036585.1 uncultured Campylobacter sp. | reverse complement strand
TACTTTTGATAAAATCATCCGTTTTAAGTAAAAAAACTTATCAAAATTAATAATATTTTGAAATCGCAAGGAGAGCTTATGGGCATTATGGAATTTTTGGCGCGTTACGTGGATTACATTATCTTTGCGATCCTCGGATTTATGAGCTTTTTGGTCGTGTGGTTTACTATCGAAAGGATGCTTTTTTATTCGAAGGTCAAAGCTAACAATTACAAAAGTAAGGCGCTTTACGAAGAGGCTCTGACAAAAAATCTAACGACGCTTTATATCGTTTATTCAAATGCCCCGTACATTGGTCTTTTAGGTACTGTTATTGGCATTATGATCACATTTTTTGATATGAGTACTGCAAGCGGTATCGATACCAAGGCTATCATGCAAGGTCTCTCGCTTGCCCTTAAAGCTACGGCTACCGGTCTAGTCGTCGCCGTACCTACGCTCATCATCTATAACGGCTTCATTCGCAAGGTCGACGTACTTCTAAACCGCTACGATGAGGTAGAAAGATGAGCATCCCTAGACGAGACGGGCTAAATATCGTCCCGTTTATCGACATTATGCTGGTGCTACTAGCGATCGTACTTAGCGTATCCACATTTATCGCGCAAGGACACATCAAGGTCAATCTGCCCTCGTCTTCGAGCTCGCAAAACCCGCAAGAGGATAAAAGAGTTACCATCAAGGTAGACAGCGAATCTAAAATTTACCTAGACGATGTCGAAATAAACGAGGACGAGCTTGAGAAAAAAATTGCCGCACTCGATAAAAACGATCTTGTCGTGTTGAAAAACGATAAGGACTCGAAATTTTCGTCTTTCATTTCGATTATGGATGTCTTAAAAAACGCGGGTCATGAAAAATTTGCGATCGTAACTAAAAAAGAGAACAATGAATAAAGATAGCGCAGTAGGTTTTATCGTATCTTTGGTGCTGCATTGCGCCTTAGTGGGTGTTTTTATATTTTTATATACGGCGCCTAAACCGCCTAGCATGCCCGATATGATAGCCTTTTCCATTGACAGCATAACAAACGAGGCCAAAGAGGGCGATATCTCGGATGAGCCGAATATCCCGCCTCCTTCCGATCAGTCCGAGTCTGAACCGGAGCCCGAGCCCACTCCGC
>CALHQN010000296.1 GCA_938036585.1 uncultured Campylobacter sp. | reverse complement strand
TTTTGATTTGAGGCTTGCTTTGGTAGTAAAATACGGTTCGGGGCGGCTAGCTTTGTTTTACTGTTCGCGTGAGCGGCGAAATTTTGCTGTTTGCGTTTGTGTCTTAATAAGACTGCGGCGCAAGACGCACTATTTTAGCTCTTACGTTCTTGCTTCTCAAGTTCGCAGTCGCGGGCGCATCTACCTATGCTGCGTTAAATTTTGATTTTAATGGTTGTGGACGTAGGCTCGCGCCGCTAAAAATCAAAATTTTGCCCTGCCGCGAGCGCTAAATTTACAATCTCTAAATTTAAAATTTTAAGCGTAAATTTTGATCTAAAATTTCTAAAGTCGCTAAATTTTAAAATTTAAATGCAATGCGAGCTTGCCGGCTTGTTCGCCATATAGCTCATAAATTCCGCCGCTGCAGGAGCGGGCAAACTCATTCGATTTAAAGATAAGGCAAAATTTTGCTAGAGAACGCCCGCACAGAATCCCAATGTTAGCGTGAACGCAAACGCGCTATGTTTGAAATCCGAAACTGGCGAGGTGCGGCGAAAGGCTAGCCGCGAGTTTTGGCGATGCACGCCTCGATCGCCGCCATCACCGCTGCGCGAAACCCAGCCGCCTCCAGTGCCGCGAGCCCCTCTATTGTCGTGCCCGCAGGCGAGCAGACGGCGTCTTTGAGCTCCGATGGGCGCCTGCCGCTTTGTAGCAGACGCGCCGTGCCCTCTACCGCCACCGCTACCGCGTCGTAGCATAGCGCCCGCGACAGTCCGCCCCGCACGCCCGCATCCGCCGCAGCCTCGATAAAGGCGCACACATACGCAGGCAGACTCCCTGCGATCCCCGTAAATGCGGCAAAGCCAGCTTCGTCTATCTCGTAAAATTTGCCGATTTTAGCGGCTAGCGCTCGTACGACCTCCCGACTGGCCTCATCAAAATACTCGCCGTAGCACAGCGCCGTAGCCGACGCGCCGATACCCGCGGCGACGTTTGGCATCGCACGGGCCACGAAAACGTCCGCACCTACGATATTTTGGGCGCACTCCAGCTTGAAATTCGGCGCCAAAAGAAGCAGGATTTTGCCCGCGAGCTCAGGCGCGATCAGGCGCAAAATCCCCTCGTAGCTGGCGGGCTTGGTCGCGAGCACGATAATATCCGCAGTGTGCGCCAGCTGCGTCTCGCCTTGTAAAATTTGCACGCCGTAGCGCTTGCGTAAGACTTCGTTTTTGCTTCTAGCATAAGCTAGGACTTGAAACTTCGTATCGGAGGTGGGCTGCGCGCAGGCGAAATCACGTTTGCGGCTCGCAAAATTCTGCTCTAAATTTGCGGAATTCTGCCCGCAAGCGGTAAAATTTTGAGTATCTGGCATAAAATTTTGCCCGTCGTGCGCGGAATTTTCTCCGCCCGCCGTGCAATTTTCTTTATCCTCTGTAAAATTTTCTCCGCCCGCCGCGCAATCTTGCCCGCCGGCTTTGCAAAGTGCGGCGATCATCGCCTCGCCCATATTTCCGCCGCCGATAAATCCCACTTTCATTTTCGCTCCTTTTAAAGCTAAATTATGCCTCAATGATAGCTCAAAATTTCTTTATCCGCCCTTGCGGCGCGCGGTTTATCTACGTAAAAGCAAATTTTAGCTACAATCTCGCCTAAATTTTTAAAAAAGGATGCGTTATGGCAATAAACGTTTTTTACGACAAAGATTGCGATTTAGGTTTGATTAAGGCCAAAAAGGTCGCTATGATCGGCTTTGGCTCGCAGGGGCACGCTCACGCCGAAAATTTGCGAGATAGCGGCGTAGAGGTCATTGTGGGTCTTAAAAAGGGCGGCGCGAGCTGGAGCAAGGCCGAGGCGAAGGGCTTTAAAGTGATGAGCGTCGGCGAGGCTACGAAGGCAGCTGATCTTGTGATGATCCTAACACCCGATGAGTTTCAAGGCGATATTTTTAAAGCGGAGATCGAGCCGAATTTAAGCGAGGGCAACGCGATCGCGTTCGCGCACGGTTTTAATATCCACTTCGGACAGATCGTCCCTCCAAAGGGCATCGATTGTATTATGATCGCTCCGAAAGCTCCCGGCCACACTGTTCGCAACGAGTTTGTAAGCGGCGGCGGCGTGCCGATGCTGATCGCCGTTTCGCAAAACGAAAGCGGCAGAGCCAAAGAGCTTGCTCTAAGCTATGCAAGCGCGATCGGCGGCGGCCGCACCGGCATCATCGAAACGACCTTCAAAGCAGAGACCGAGACTGATCTTTTCGGCGAGCAGGCGGTGCTTTGCGGCGGACTTTGCGCGCTCATCAACGCAGGCTTTGAGACTCTCGTCGAGGCGGGATATGAGCCTGAGATGGCGTATTTTGAGTGCCAGCACGAGATGAAGCTGATCGTGGATCTCATCTATCAAGGCGGTATGGCCGATATGCGCTACTCAATCTCAAACACCGCAGAATACGGCGATTACGTAAGCGGCAACCGCGTCGTAAACGAAAGTAGCAAAGCGGCGATGAAAGAGGTGCTAAAAGAGATCCAAAACGGTAAATTTGCAAAAGACTTCATTCTCGAGCGCAAGGCGGGCTATGTACGGATGAACGCCGAGCGCAACATCACGGCAAACAGCTTGCTTACCAAAACCGGCGATAAGCTTCGCGCGATGATGCCGTGGATCGCCAAGGGTAAGCTCGTAAATAAAGATAAAAACTGATTTCGGCTGAGCTTTGGCTAGTAGAAATCCACGCGGGCGCCGCAAAAAGCGCCCGATCAACTACGCAACGATCGCCTTTGTCATAATCTTATGCTTTTTAAGCGGCGCGGTTACCTACGCGGTTTTGGATCTCGTATTTTCGGGCAATAAAGCCGCGTTGCAGCAAAGCTCGCGTAAACAAACTCCCGAGAGCCATTCTGATTCTCGCGGTAAAAAGCCGCGTTTAAGCGCTGCGGAAAAGGAAGCTCTGATTCAAAAGGAGCTTGATAAGATCGCCGAGCAAAACGTAACTACGCCCAAGATGAGTATCGAGCCTGCGCGGCAGAATTTCGCAGGAGAAAATTCCGCAAACGGCGATTCGCAAAATTCCGTAAATTCTACGGCTTCCGCAAATTCGGCGGGTGACGGACCTGACGTAAATTTTACCGCGGCAAATTCCGCGCCAGAAAATTCCATAAATTCTACCGCGCAAAGCCACGTTTCTAGCGGTGCGGACGATCTTTCTAAATCGCCGCGCAAGGCTTTGCCAGCAGGCTCTCGCGCAAAGCTAGCGATCATCATCGACGACGTAGGCACCGGCGAGCAGGCGCAGAAGATCGCCGCTCTGCCCGTGCGCGTGACGCCGTCCATCTTCCCGCCCGAGTATCAGCGCAAGGACACGCGCTCGCTCGCTCGCGGCTTTGAGCATTACGCGATCCACCTGCCGATGGAGGCGAGCTCTGCTAAAAATAACTCCGCGACGCTGCGAGCTTCGGATAATTACGAGAAGCTAAACGGCGTCATAGCCAAGCTGCGCGCGGACTTTCCGAACGCTAAATTTATAAACAACCACACCGGTTCTAAATTTACCGCCGACGAGCGCGCGATGCAAAACTTGCTGCGCGCGATGAACGAGCATGGATTTTTATTTATCGACTCGCGCACGAGCCCCGCTACCAAGGCTAAGGCGGCGATGAATGGACTCGGCATGCGATACGTGCATCGCGACGTGTTTTTAGATAATCAAAACAGCGTCGCTGCGGTGCGCAAAAAGCTGCGCGAAGCCGTGACGCTTGCTAAAAAGCAGGGTTACGCCATCGCTATCGGCCATCCCAAAAGCTCCACTCTGCGCGCGCTTGCAAACAGCGCCGACATCCTAGGTGAGGTCGATTTGGTCTATTTGGACGAAATTTATGAGTACTACGAGTGAGCTTAGTTTTAAAATTCAAAGCCTAGCGAGGCTTGGCGCAAGCGAGCCCGCGCGGCTGTATTTTAGGGGCGAGCTCGCGATGTTACAAAAGCGCCGCATCTCGATCGTGGGCTCGCGCAAGATGAGTGTTTATACTAAAAATTTGATCCTGCGCCTCGCGCGCGCTTTGAGCGATGCGGACTTTTGCGTCGTAAGCGGCGCGGCGATCGGCTGCGACATAGCCGCGCACGAAGGGGCGTTTCCAAACACGATCGCGGTTTTTGGCAACGGCCTTGATCAAATTTATCCCGCGCAAAACGCCGCTATGATCGGCAAAATTTACGAGCGCAGCCTCGCGCTTAGCGAGTATGAGGACGGCGTGAGCGCGCGCGGATTTCAGTTTTTGCAGCGCAACCGCATCGTCGTAGCGCTGTCCGAGGCGCTCGTAGTCGCTCAAGCCGAGCCCCGCAGCGGCTCGCTGCAAAGCGCGCGCCTGGCTCGCGAAATGGGCATACCCGTGTACGTGCTGCCGCACCGCATGGACGAGAGCGCGGGCACGAACGATCTGCTCGCAAAATCTCAGGCGCGGCTGATTGCGGATTTTGGCGAGTTCGTAGCTTCTTTGGCTCCGCAGACGTCGCAAAACACTGAGCGCACGCAGGATGAGGTGATGGAATTTTTAGCGCTAAATTCCGATCTGCAAGCGGCGATCGAGCGCTTCGGAGATAAAATTTACGAATACGAGCTTGAAGGCAGGATCGAAATTTTAGGCGCAAAGATCGTGGTAAAATAGCCGATGATCGGCATTTGCTTGCCGCGGTTTGATCGGCTCCACCCGCCGGTGCGGCTTGTTTGCACGGCGCGTAGTCTGCGAGGCCTGAGTTTAAATTTAGAAAAAGGCGGCTCGGTAAAATTTTACCTTCCGCGAGTCGCGCTCGAGCTTAAAACAAACCCGCGCGGCTTGCCAAAGCCGAACTAAAAAGGATGAAATTTGATAGTTGCGATCGATCTTGGGCTTAAACGTATCGGCGTGGCCGCGGCACCCGACGATAAGACGCCGCTTCCGTGCGAGCCGATCCTGCGCAAAAACCGCACCCAAGCCGCGCGTGAGCTAAGCGAACTGCTACGCGAAAAGGGCGCCAGCGTGCTCGTGCTGGGCGTGCCGCGCGGCGGGGCAAGCGAAGAGGAGATGAGCAGGCGCATACGCCACTTCG
>CALHQN010000295.1 GCA_938036585.1 uncultured Campylobacter sp. | reverse complement strand
GTGAGTTGCAGGATTTTTACCATGAGCTGATCGCTAAAATTTACCACGTAAAGCCCGTCTCCGGTAAATGCGCTGTCCTCGCGAAAAATAACCCAATCCCCGCTCCTTAGCATCGGCGTCATGCTCTCGCCGTCTACCTCCATGCTGTTGAGGTTTTTGCCGGGCGGGACTTTAAAAAACGCCTTAGCAATCGGCATTAGCTCGCCCGTTTGGTAGCTCCTCACGCCCTCTAGCTCGTTACCGCCGCCCGCGCTTGCTTTAACGGAGGTCGTTTTGCGGATGAAGTAGAGATGATCGGTATCAACTGAATCCGATTGATCATAAACACTATCATCGCCATCGCCAACAGCCCCAATAAGCTTATCCAAGCTAACACCTATCCTATACGCCAAAATGGCTAAAGTTTTTTCTGGGATTTCGCCCCTAGTTTTCCAAGTATTGAAATTTTTAGGGCTAACCTCTAGTTTTTGACTAAGTTCTCTGATGGTTTTTGCGCCTGTTAGTTTCTTCAAAACGCCCACTACTTCATCATAATACGCCATTTGTTTCCCTTTCTTAGAAAATTTACTTCAAAAACTCTTGACAAAATACTTCAAATGAAATATAATTCAAATATCAATTAAGCAATTATACCAAAAACGCGCAAAGTTAAGGCGCGAGTTCTTTAAAAAGGTTAAAACGATGATTTTGATTTTCTTGATTTTAGGCGTGATGATCGGAACGTTTACGGCGACTTTGGTAGCTTGGATGCTGGGGATGTTTGACTAAAAGCGCGTGAAAGCTTGGCACCTTTGCCCGGTAAGTTCGCAGGTTTTCTTGCTGCAATTTTCGCAAATCGCGATGATGGGCTTGTCGTTTTTAAAGCCTATTTGGGCTTGGCGTTTCGTATAGCCGTCTTTGAAATGAAGGACGCACTCGAAATTTTTAAACGTAGTCGGAATTCTAGCTTGGAAAATACGCTAAGCCGAGTATGAGCAAAAGCCGAAGCCGCCGATAAAACCGACGATAAAGGCGTGTGTAACGTCGCCGAAAATATCGGCTAAAAAATTTAAAAAAACTTCCATCTAAAAGCCTTTTTTTAGATGAGATTATACCAAAAAGGACGAAAAATGAAACTTCAAAACGCGGTTAAGCTCTTAAAAGAGTTCGGAGAGGTCAAGGAGCACGAATGCGGCGCAAGCGTCGAGATCGGGGCTAAAACTTACGGCGCGCTAACAAATTGCGGCGAGGATGCGGTTTTGTATCTCTTTGAGGAAACTAAAGACGAGCGCGGCGGGATATATTTTAGCTTGATTGGCTCGCTTAAGCAGATGCGCGAACGCTTGCAAGATCTACAAAGGGCGGCCTAAGCTGCCCCAAAAAGGATAAAAGATGAAAAAAATCAAGATTTTAAAAAAGCTTTTAAAGCTGGAGCAAGAGCTAAATGCGATTGATGCGGTGCTTAGTAATGTATATAACGCTCAACGTAGCATCGAGGCCAAGAAAAAGGAGCTGGTCGCCATGCTAGGCACGAAACCTAGCAAAAGCGTTAAGAAAATAGCTAAGAAATTTAAAGGCTATAAAGAGGAGTGAGGGCAAGGTTAATGGGAGTGTGTGTTGTCCGCTTTGCGGCCTAACGCATCTTTAGTAGTCTTTAACTCTTCCTCAAGAGCTCGAACCGCTTTTTTGAGCTTGGCAACGTCGGCTTTGAGTTGCTCAAGCTCGACCTGGTCTAGGATTTTGACAGTTTCTTCTATGTTGGTATCCATAGATAAGTCCTTTTAGTTGAATTTGTTTTGGCGAATGGATTATAACGAAAAAGGGCTTTTTTATGAGTATTTTTGAAAGGATAAAAGATGAAACGAGACAAATTTATAAATGAGATTTTAGGGTTAGAGGCGGCTCAAAAAGTTAACGAGAGCGGCTACGTAATCATCTCAAAACAGCGATACAAGAGACTTACGGCGGTGTATGCTAGTTTTAAAAAATTGCTTCCCACTCGCTTAAGTCGCAAGGCTCATCGTGATCCTCGTCATCCCAAAGGTCAAAGCCCGTGTAGCCGTGATAAACGTCGTCTGCGGCTAATGACGCGTTGGCATACGTTCCGTAAAGCTCGTCATTTACAAAGAGCCCAAAATGTCCGTAACTAAGCGGCGCGATAAAAAAGCTTATTTCGTCGTTGATCTCGTAGCGGTATTTCATTGTTTTAGCTCCTTTTTGGGTCGTTGATTTTGCACTCAAATTTTACCCAAAAAAGGGGCTTAAAGAGCGAAATTTGAAAGGATAAAAGATGACAAAAGACGAGTTTAAACAAGAGGCATATTTGAATATCGCGGTCAATGAGGAGCTGGAGCGCGAGATCGCCAGGCGAAAAACGATCTGCCAAAAGATAATCAAGTTAATAAATAGCGATTTGGGCGAGGAGTTTTTGCAAGACTGCGAGGATTTTAAGGATGCGATGCAGAAATTTGAGCTCAAATACGGCTTTTTGATTTGAAATTTAAAGGAGGAGGCGAGTTAATGAAAACTCTAGCGCAGTTAATTTACGAAAAAACGAGATGGACGATGAAGGACTACTGCGAAATGCGCGGGATCAAAAGCACGGGCGGCTTAAAAGGCGGATACGTAAGTAAGGAGAACGCGAAAATACTAGAAAGCGACGGGATCGAGTGGCGCGCGGCTAAAAACGTCCGAGTGGGCGACGGCACTTGCGCGGGATATGTCTTTTTGAACAAAAACAAGAAAGCGAGCTAAAAAAATGCTAAATAAAAAAGCGGTTGATTTTGCGATATTTCAAGCAAAAATGGCGATGGTGGGGTTTGAGGTTAAACTAACTCCAAAGGGCGAGATCCGCGGGATTAAACGCGGCGCAAAGCTAGGCAAAGCGGAGGCAAAAAGTGCGAATAATCCAAATTTTAAAACAAATTCTCTCGCATCGCTCAGTTGAGCCGTGCCGAGCAAAGGAAAAGGATAGGAAATTTAAAGGAGCGAGCGGCGCGATCTTTAGCAGGTCGCACTACTACGTAAATGCGGACGGCTTCATCGCGTGCAGGCTAGGCGGCGCGATCGTGGATATAAAGGAAAAATAATGCTAATTCAAAATTTGAAACGATTTTTTGAGGTTAAGTCGGGGATCGAGAGGATAGAGGAGCAGATAAAAGAGCTTAAAGAGGATAAAAAAAGCTACCTTGAAACTCTAGAAAACCTAGAGCGCGAGCTAAAGCGAGAGCTGAACACGGACGACTTATCGGACGTCCAAATTTCGCACGGGCTCAAGATGTCCGTCGAGGTTGTCAAAAAAGAGGACAAAGACAAAGAGGCGGGCAATGAGTAAAAAAATAAGCGATGCGTTAAAAAACGCCAAAGACGAGATCAAAGAGCTAATCGCCTCATTTTTCGAGGAGATTGAAGCCGATCTTGATGAGCTTGCCGAGCTCGTGGAACAAAACGAAACAGAGCAGGCGGACGACCTAATCACTGAAATCAAACAAAAAATGGATAGTTGGCTCGCGGTGCAGTAGATGAAGCCCAAAACGCCTAAATTTAGCGCAGAGGACATTGTCGATTGCGGGATAGATAGCATCCGTTTTGTGATGCCTAAGGCCACGCTAAACGGCTTTTTAAAAAAGATTGAACTTTTGGGAAAGCTGCGGCTAATAAGCCGAAATAAAACGGTCAAGGATTATGCGGAGTATAAATTTAAGGGCGCAAATAAGCCGCTTTTTGATGCGGACGAAAAGCACCCCTTTAAAATCCGCTATGTCAGCTTTAAGCGCGGCACGAAAAGCTTAAGTAATACGATGTTGGTGGTCGAAAACTCTAGCGAGTTAAACGATCTTTGCAAGAAGCGTAAAAAGCCCTTTGGCTATTACGTTTGCGTTGTATTTGCTGGGCTATTTCAGCCTAGCAGGGATATTTTTAAAGAGACTTACCGAATTTTGGGCAAGTTTTTACGGCGTTTTAAACCTTATAGTTGGGATGTCGCGGTGGATTTTAAAGACCCTTGCGACGTGAATTCTAAAGCCAAAGGCAAATTTAAAGAGTCCGTAAAAGAGTGTGCCGATGACGTGATCAGTTTTAAAACTAGCATTTACGCCAATCGCGGACTAAAAAGCGGGAAGTTTTACGCCGTGGATAAGGTTTGTTTATACGACAAATTCGAAAAGCAAACGAACTACCACAAGCAAAAAATAGACGAGAAATTTAAGGACTGGAAGCGCCTTGAAGTTACGTTTCGGCTCAAGGGTAAATTTATGGATTTTATTGAAAACGAAAACTTTAAGGAGTGCGTTGAGGTGATGGACGAGATCGCGGATAAGCTCACGGGCGAGTTTCCTTTTGGCGTCTATCTTGGCAAATTTAACGAACAAATCGCATATTTCAGGGATATGCGCAAGCGATTAAATTTAAGCAAAACTATTTTTTAAAGGGGTAAAAAGTGGGAAAATTTAACGTAGATGAGCACATAAAGGCGCTTAAGGTTTGTAAATACTTCACGATCGAAGGTATAGAAAATTTAATCAAAAGGTATCCGAACGAGGAGCATATAAAAATCGCCATGCAGATCAAGGCGAAAAACGAAAAGCCGATCGAGGGCGCGGCAAACGAGGAGTGAAAATGCATCAAAATCAAATAAATTTTATCAGCTACGCGCAGGCGGCAAAAATGCTAGGCGTTGCGGTAGTGACGATCAAGAAATGGGCGCAAAAAGGGATTATCAAGCGCTACGCCGTAACTGGCCGCAGCGTGTTTGTCGATAAAGACGAGATTTTAGAGATGATTAGAGGTAAAGAGGCATGAACGTGATAAATCAAGTCGTAGCGGACGATTATGCCATTTATAACGGCGACAGCTGCGAAGTAGTTAAGGCTCTAAATGATGAGAGCGTAGGCTATATCATTTACTCGCCGCCGTTTGATAGCCTTTACACTTATTCAAATTCCGATCGAGATATGGGCAACTCCGAAAAGGGCGAATTTATGGAGCATTTTGCGTTTTTAGCAAAAGAGCTATTTCGTATCCTAAAAAGCGGGCGGCTCATGAGTTTTCACTGCATGAATTTGCCGACTTCAAAGGTTAGAGACGGCTTTATCGGGATTCGCGATTTTAGGGGCGAGCTGATACGCCTTTTTGAGAGCGTGGGCTTTATTTTTCACTCTGAGGTTTGCATCTGGAAAGATCCCGTAATCGCTCAGCAACGCACCAAGGCGCTCGGCCTGCTTCATAAGCAGCTCGTAAAAGATAGCGCAATGAGCCGCCAAGGGATACCCGACTACCTCGTCACGATGAGAAAACCGGGCATAAACGCCGAGCCGATCGAGGGCGGACTAAAATACTACTGCGGCGACGGTGCGCCGATCGCGTCTAAATTTGACGAAGAAAAAGGCAACCTAAACCGCGGGAGTATCGAAGTATGGCAAAGATACGCGAGCCCGGTTTGGATGGACATCAACCCAAGCAACACGCTAAGCCTAAAAGGTAGCCGCGACGACGAGGACGAGAAGCATATTTGTCCTCTCCAGCTTGACGTTATAGAGCGCGCGCTTCAGCTATGGACGAACGAGGGCGACGTCGTATTTACTCCGTTTTTGGGTATCGGCAGCGAGGTTTATCAATCCCTAAAAATGAACCGCAAGGGGATAGGCATCGAGCTAAAGAGCTCTTATTTTAACGTTGCGGCGAAAAACTGCGAGCTAGCCTTGCGAGAACGCGCCCAAGGGTCGCTCTTTTAAAGGCCGGCAGTGGATAAGGCAAAAGAAATCCAAGACTTCTACGCTAGCAAAGTTAAAGCCGAGTGTAAGCCTGAGATTAGGCGATACAGCGCGCTTCAAATGGCATTTTTCAAAGCAAAGAGATCGGGCGAGGACATAAGCGTCCTAAAACAAGAGCTAGAAAACGCGAGGCGCGAAGCGATGAGAAAAGCGATCGGATGTTTGGACGAGCATGAGCATTTTGAGGTGATCGCCACATTAAGCGATAACGGCAAAATCCGCTCAATGCCCGACTTTTTCAAGAATTGTATTATTTGATAAAGGGAAATTTTATGCAAGATGGTAAAAACTACGGCGCGGCCGACACGCCGCGATGTGCTTTAGGTGGGTCGAGGGAGCGTAGCTCCTCGTCGCAAAGGGTGGCTTTGCCGTCCTGCGAAGTAAAAAACTATGAGGACTTTTTAAAGACGAAACAAAAACGCGCAAGCTTTAAAAGCATCGAAATATCGCGAGACGAGCTAAACGGCGCGCTGTTTGATTATCAAAAGGATCTCGTTTATCTTGCGCTTAAAAAGGGGCATTTTGCGATATTTGCAATGACCGGTAGCGGCAAAACGGCGATGCAAGGCGAGTGGGCTTATCAAATTTGGCAAAAAGAGCGCGCGCCCGTGCTGATCGTGACGCCTCTTGCCGTTGCATTTCAAAGTATCGAGGAGATAAAACATATCCTAGGCTACGACGTTAAATTTTGCGAAAGCGCGGACGACGTGATAAACGGGATAAACATTACTAATTATGAAAAGTTGGATAAATTTGACCCGGACGCGTTTGTCGCGCTAGTCCTGGACGAGAGCTCAAGGCTAAAAAGCTATACCTCGGCCACGCGAAATTTAATCATCGAAAACTACAAGCACACGCCTTATAAGCTCGCTTGCTCGGCCACTCCAAGCCCGAACGACTACACGGAACTAGGCAATCACACGGAGTTTTTAAACGTGATGAGCTTATCTGAAATGCTCTCGATGTATTTCGTGCATGACGGCGGCGATACGTCTGAATGGATACTAAAAGGCCACGCAGTTAAGCCGTTTTGGAAATTTATCAGCTCGTGGGCGGTGTTTTTTACCAAGCCCTCCGATCTAGGGTATAGCGCGGAAGAGGACGCTAAATTTAAGCTCCCGCCGTTAAAAATGCAGCACGTCGAAGTCGAGAGCCAAAGCAAGGGCTCGCTTTTTGCGATAGCTGCGCAAACCTTGCAAGAGCGCAGACAAGCCAAAAAAGACAGCCTGGAGCAAAGATGCGAAAAAGTGGCCGAGATCTGCAATGCGTCAAACGATAATTTTTTGATTTGGTGCGAGCTAAACGACGAGGGCGCGATGCTCAAAAAGCTAGTGGCGGATAGCGTGGAGATCAAGGGAAGCGATAGCGACGAGTTTAAGGCGCGCGCGATGAGCGATTTTGCAAACGGCAAAATAAAATGCCTCATCACAAAACCTAAGATCGCAGGCTTTGGTATGAACTGGCAAAAACACTGCGCAAACGTAATCTACGCCTCGCTATCGGATAGTTTTGAGGGATTTTTCCAAAGCTTGCGCCGCGTCTATCGCTACGGCCAAACGCGGGAAGTGACCTGCTATATCATCACGAGCGAAGCCGAGGCAAACGTGCTGGCAAATATCTGCCGCAAAGAGGCCGAATTTTACAAAATGATCGAGGGCTGTTTGGAGCAAACGCGCGAGCTAGTGCTAAGCGAGATCAAGCGCGTAAGCCGAGAAAAAAGCGAATATAACCCGAGCGTAGCGATGAGCTTGCCGGAGTTTTTGAGAGTGGGATAAAAGACGCATATATCTGAATATATTTTCCCAAAGATTTGGAAGCATATGGATCAGATTAACGCTAAATTGTTTCAACAAAAAACAAAGCGGGCTTTTT
>CALHQN010000294.1 GCA_938036585.1 uncultured Campylobacter sp. | reverse complement strand
AATTTCAGGCCGCAATGTGCTATCCCTGCGCTGTTCCGACGGATCGGCCGTCTATTAGACGGATCGCGGGCTCGCGCGCCGCTTTAGCGACAAATTTTAAAATTCCAAGCGCGATGCCGCGCAGGCTGTCGTGAAATTTTACGTACCGCTCCTGCGTAGAATTTTAAATTTAAAACCTCGACGCTTTGTTTGCTGCGCAGATATACGCGATCGCAGCCGCGCCCTTTTGCGTGAAATTTTAAAATTTCAAACTCTCGCGTCGCAGCAAAATTTTAAATTTAACTTGCGCCTAATCTGCAAAATTTCAACCCGCGCCTAGATGCGTAAAATTCCAAGCTCTCTTAGCGCGATCAAAATTATGGCTACGGGCGAGACGCAGCGCAGCAGCACGAAGTACCAAATTTTAAACCCGAGCTCGCCCATATACGGCGCCAGTAGTGCGTGTACGGCTTCTTTTCGCATCACAAATCCTACGAAAACTACGATCACGAGCCCGCCTATCGGCATTAAAATTTTCGAGGTCGCGTAGTCTAGCACGTCAAAAAACGGCGTGCCGAGAATGCTAAAGCTATCCGCCGTAGCGCCGTAGTAGCCCAAAATGCACGCGATGCCAAGGACGTAGGTAAACGCAAAAACGATCGCGCAGGCGCGCAGACGGCTTATTTTGTGCGATTTTACGAGATAATACACCGAAGGCTCGATCATCGAGATCGCCGAAGTGATCGCTGCAAAAATCAATGTAAGAAAAAACGCGAACGCCAGCACGTGCCCGATCGCGCCCAGCTTGCTAAATAGCATCGCAAGCGAGACGAAAATAAGCCCAGGGCCCGATTGCGCCGGATCTGCGTTAAATTCAAAGATAAAGGTAAAAACCACGAGCCCCATCATTATGCCGATCATGACATTGATAAATACGATGTTTAGGCTCGAAGTTAGGATATTGGTGCGCTCAGGCAGGCTCGCGGCGTAGGTCATGATCGTCGTAACGCCCAGCGATAGCGTGAAAAACGCAAGTCCGAGCGCTTCGAGCACGCTTTTGGAATTTAGCGCGCTAAAATCGGGCACGAGCAGGAATTTCGCGCTTTTGCTAAAGCCGTCGAAGCTCATCGAATACACCACCATCAGCACCAAAAGTATGAAAAGCGCCGGCATCATCCAGACGTTTAGCCGCTCGATGCCGCTTTTGATGCCGCGCGAGACGATGTAAAAACACGTCAGCGACATCACGCTAAAGCATGCTATCGCGATGATAGGGCTATCTTTTAGCAGAGCGGAAAATATCTCGCCGCTTTGCGCCATATCGCTTGGCAGCGAAAACGCCGACGTGATCGTGTATTTTAAGATCCAGCCCATCACGACGCTGTAAAACGAGTAGATGAGAAGTCCCGAGATCATAAAAAATCCCATCTTGCTCCAAGCCTCTTTATGCGTAGGCGCCAGGCGTCTGAAGGAGTCCACGGGATCGCTCTCGCCGATCCTTCCGATACAAATTTCGCCGATAAAAAGGACGAAACTTACTAAAAACGTCAGCAAAAGATAGAGCAGGATGAAGGCGCTGCCGCCGTTTTGACCCACGAGAGTGGGGAATTTCCACGCGTTGCCGAGCCCCACGGCGCTGCCTGCGACGGCCAAGATAAAGCCGATGCGCGTAAATTTATCGTTCATTTTGCACCTTTTTTAAAATTTAGCCGCAATATTAGCAAATTCCAGCTTAAAGGCGGTATCTAAATTTTACCAAAGTCGCTTGAGAGAGCAAACGGAGCGGGATTTAATATAAATATCCTAGCCCTGCTAAATTTTAAGTCCCGAAACGCTAAAATCATCCAAAAATTTCAAAACCAAAGGCAAAATATGCAAGTCAAACTTCTAAATTTCACTCCGCTTTGGGTCTGCTCAAATGCGATCCGCACCTGCTGGCAGAGCTTTGAGCGCGGCGATTGCGGCGGCGCCAAAGACCTAGCGCTAATAGACCGCGTCGGCAATCAGCTCAAGCACTCAAGCACGCTCGAGCACCTCTACTACAATTTCTACATCAGCGGCATCTCCCGCGCGCTGCTTCAGGAGCTGGCGCGCCACCGCCTCGCAAGCCTTAGCGTAAAATCCACTCGCTACACTCTAAAGGAGCTGCGCGGCGAGGACAGCTTTGCGCAAGGAGATTTCGAAAACGCCGCGCGATACATAGTGCTTACGGGCAATGAAGCGGTCGATAACGCAAGTGTCGCGGCTCTTGAAAACCTGCGCGTAATCTTACAAACTCCAATCAGCCTCGATATCGCCAAATACTGCCTGCCAGAGTGCTACAAGAGCGAGCTTAGCTGGAGCATAAACGCGCGCAGCTTGCAAAACTTCCTCGCTCTGCGCTCTAGCAAGGCGGCACTTTGGGAGATCCGCGAGCTTGCAGATAAAATTTACGAAGCGCTGCCGCAGGAGCATAAATTTATATTCCAAAGCTGCATGGCGAGCGGCGAGAAGACGCAGGACGAGTAGTAGCGAGCGGGATAAAATTTTGATACAAAAGGGCTGCGATGATAAAACTTACGCAGATGAGAGCGGCTTTTGAAAAGGAGCAGTCGGACGCGCTTTATCTGAGCTACCTGGGATGGGTACAAACCCTGATTCCGTTTTGGAAGCAGGCTGCTGCGAGGATCGCGGAGCTAAGCGGTACGGCGGATGAAAAAAGAGACAAGCATCTGCGCTCAATAGACAATTCTTTGCAGCTTTTGCAAGCTTGGCGGTTTAAAAAGATAAAATACGTGCAGGCAAGAAGAAAAGAGATCGATAGTGCCATAAGTTTTATTCGAAACGGCGCCTTAACGCAACAAGTATCGAGATACGCCTTCGCGCCGGTCTGTAGAAATTTAGCGGGCATTTTGCGTAGCTTTTTATATGTTTCTACTTTCGGTTATTCGGACGAGCAGCTTCCGACCGTATTCGCTCAAAAAATTTACGGCATTGCGCTGTGTCATACCCTCTTCCCCTTCGATACGGGCGATTTTGTGTATTATCTGCCGCGAGAGAAATCTATCCATACGCAAGACCCCGCCGATTTGGACAACTGGCATTTGATGATGGAGATAGCGGGCGGCGATTTAGGGATTTCTGCGTTGATTGAGCGGCTAAACGAACGCGCGTATGAAATTTGGACGAATTACAAAACGCCGTTTGAATGGAAATACGACGAGGGGGTTTGGAATTTGGAATTTGAGAATGTTTCAAAAAGGCTGCACTATGCGGGCGTGCGGGCTTTTACGGGTCTGAGTAAAGCGGAATAAAAGGCGCGCAAAATTTTAACCGCTTCTGAAATTTCATTCGCGGGCGGTAAAATTTCTGCAAGTTTTTAACGCGGGTAAAATTTAAAATTTACTTGAACGGGTTTTTAGCGACCTGCGGTATCAAAATTTTAGCCGCCGCGCATTTTACGACTTGCGGCGCCGAGAATTGCAGCGGCGGCAAACCGAAAGCTTGGGCGAGCGATAAATTTAAAGGACGGATTATGAAAAACCTAGCGCTTGTGATGTTTAGCGGACAGACGCACCTCGATTTTGTGGGATTTTACGATTGTATGCTAAGGCCCAAAGCCGTCCTCCCGCAGCTTGAGATGAGGTTTTGCTCGCGCGAGCGGCAGGTTTCGGACAGCGGCGGCCTTACGATCGATGCGGGCGAGATCACGACGGATCTAGGCGGCTTTGATGCGGTTTTTGTGCCCGGCGGTATGGCGACGCGTCGCCTTAAAGACGATGCGGGCTTCATCTCGTGGCTAGCGACCGCGCGCGATGCGAAGTATAAATTTAGCGTTTGCACCGGTTCGCTGCTTCTGGGCGCGGCGGGGTTTTTGCGCGGTAGGCGCGCGACTACGCACCCGTTTTGCTACGATCTGCTGGCGCCTTACTGCGCGGATGTGGTGCACGAGCGGCTCGTGCGCGAAAGCCTGCCCGCAGGAGGCGAGATCATCACTGCTGGCGGCATAAGCAGCTCCATAGAGCTTGGTCTTTGCGTGATCGAGAAATTCGCAGGCGCCTCTGCGCGAGAGGCTGCCGCTGCGGCGATGGATTATCCGTATTACGGCCTTAGAAGCAAGCTCGCGCGATGAAATTTTAAAAGCCGCAAGAAACGGCGGAATGAAATTTTAAGACCGCAGCGTTTTTAAGTGAATAAATATCGATACGATGGACTTGAGACGAAATAGGAGATCACAAAGACAAAATGAAACCGGCTCAAATTTTATCGCTGCTTTCGCATATATCTTTCGTGGCGGCGATCATTTATAGGTTAAAATTCAGAGATAATAACCCGTGGGAGTTCGCAATCGTGCTTTTTGCCTACGCGATTTTGTTTGCTTTTTATCCGCAGAGCTTGCTTAACGATAATAAAAAGACGATCGCCATGCTGCTGTTTATGGCGCTTTTGATCGTGATCGTGTAGCTGCGCCTATAAATCGGCGGGATCGGTTGGCGGCGAGAGAGCGCGGGCGATCCGTCTTTGATTGCAGCGGCGCGTGCGAGCGGTACTATTTTTAAAATTTATTGTAAAATTAGGACGTTAATTCATTAAAGCTTAAAGGGCTAGTATGCAGATAAATTTAGACGACGTGAGGATTGAGAGCGGCTGGAAAGAGGCGCTTAGAGAGGAATTTTTAAGCGAGTATTTTGCGAAGATCAAAGAAAACCTGCTCGCCGCAAAGGCGCGCGAGATCGTCTATCCGCCGGGAAATTTGATCTTTAATGCCTTTAATCTCACCCCGTTTGAGCGGGTGCGCGCGGTGATTTTGGGGCAGGATCCCTACCACGGCGCGCATCAGGCGATGGGGCTTAGCTTTTCGGTGCCGCGCGGCGTGCGAATTCCGCCCAGCCTCGTAAATATATACAAAGAGATTAAGAGCGATCTGGGTATCAGCGAGCCTGTTAGCGGCGATCTGAGCTACTGGGCAAAGCAGGGCGTGCTGCTTCTTAATGCGAGCCTTAGCGTGGGCGCGAACCGCGCGAACTCGCACAGCGGCTTCGGCTGGCAAATTTTCACCGACGCCGTGATTAAAATTTTAAGCGCTAGGCGGCAAAGCTTGGTCTTTATGCTGTGGGGAAATTTTGCCAAAGCAAAATCTGCGCTGATTGATGCGCAGAAGCATCTCATTTTAACCGCCGCGCATCCCAGTCCGCTTGCCGGAGGGGCGTTTTTTGGCTGCAGGCATTTTAGCAGATGCAACGAATATCTACGCGCGCACGGTCTGGGAGAGATCGATTGGGATCTAAATCACGGCGCAGATTAAATGTATTTTAAATGAAATTTGCGTAAAATGCGACGTAAATTCTAAAACGGCTAGGATTTAAGAACTATCACAAGGAGCGGGATTAGAGATAAATTTAGACAAAGCGGCTTGGTTAAGTGCCTAATCGTGCGAGCGCGCGGCAACGGCTTGGATTAAAATTTTAGGAGTAATCATGAAGAGGATAATTTTAGGGATTTTTTTGCTATTTACAAGCAGTGTAGTGGCAAATACTTTACCGGAGATCAGACAATCGGGTGCAATTAGAGTGGGTGTTTTAGAGGCGCAACCGCCTTTTAGTAAATTTGAAGACGGCAAATTTGAAGGATTTGAGATCGATCTTGCAAACGCTATCGCTAAAGAAATTTTCGGCAAAAAAGAG
>CALHQN010000293.1 GCA_938036585.1 uncultured Campylobacter sp. | reverse complement strand
TCGTGCCGCAAAATAGGATCATCCTGCCCGCGCAAAGAGGGCAAAAACCTCCTCTCGCCGAAGAGGCGCAAGTAGTCCTCCTGCGAAAACTCGCAATCAAGCGCCGCATCAAAGCTTTTTAGGAAGCGAGACGGCGATTTTTCGCCGTTTTGAAGATAACAAATCGCCGTTTTTTTCGCGCCCAAAATCAAGTTCGCGTAGTAAAATCTTTGTAAATTTTCGCGGTCCGCATGGCTGATGAGCCCCGCTCTGGCGCGCAGCGCGGCGTTTAAAAACATCTCGTTTTCCACCCGCTTGGGTACCAGATCGTCGTTAAAATCGATGATTATCACGCCGTCAAATTGCAGCCCGCGGCTCTCCAAAAGCCCCATCGCAGTGACCTTGCCGCCGCTAACGTCGTCGAGTTTGAGCCCACCTAGCTCAAGCAGAAAAAGATCGATCAGATTACTAAGGCTTAAGCTCTCGCCGCGCAGCTTTCGCAGCAAAATTTCGATCATATACAGAGGTTCCTTGATCTTTGTCTCCAAAACCGCGTCGTAAATTTTGGGCAAATTTAAAATTTTACGGATCAGCGCCTCGAAATTTTCAAAGCTCTGCGGCCTATTGAAATTTAGCTCAAACTCCTTAAAAACTTCGCTCTCAAGCCCGACTAGGCTAAAGAACAGGTCGAGTTCCGCTGGCTTTGGCCGCTCGTTTTGACGGCCGTTTTTACTAAGGTTTTCGCTGCACGCTTTAAAATTTTTACCGCCGCCCTCGCCGCTTTGCTCTAAATTTTCGTCGCCTGTTTTAAAATTTTCACATTCACGTTCATTATTTGATTTAAAATTCTCGCCGCCTGTTTTGAAATTTTGCGCGCCGTGGCCACCCGCCTCTAAGTCCCGCGCATCGCGCGCCGTATCCAAAAGCTTGGGGCTCGCCGCCGCATCCGAACTTAAATTTTGGCTATCTGCGCGGATGGAATTTTCCGCGGCTTTTACGCCGTAATCCACGCCAAATTTCGGAGCGAGCCCTTCTTTTAGGCACTGCGAAATTTTCTCCAGCGTGACGTAAAGTAGGCTATCTTTTACGCTTCTTCCCATCGCGAAATTTAGCATGCGGTGCGAGCCGCGAGCTTTTGCGATGCGCTCGTCATATAGCCGCAGCGTGTCCGCAAAGCTCTCGT
>CALHQN010000292.1 GCA_938036585.1 uncultured Campylobacter sp. | reverse complement strand
TATCCGCTTTGAGCTATAATTCGCGATTAAATTTCAAAATAGAGGAACAGAAATGCGAAAAGATATGTATTTTAAAAAGGCGAAATTTATCGCATTATCTATATGCGCGAGCGTTTCGATTTTATGCGGCATGGAAGGCTCGCGCCTAAGCAGTGACGCAAATAGCACGAATCTTGGCGAGATCGTAGTAAGCGCGAGCGGCTTTCGCCAAGATATCAGGCAGGCGCCGGCCTCCATCTCCACCTTGGATAATAAAGAGATATCAAGCGGCAGATTCACTTCGCTACACGATATTGCGAATAAAATGCCGGGCGTCAGCGTTATTGCAGGCGATGACGGCCCGGCAAGCGGGATATCCATCAGAGGAATGGAAAGCTCCCAAACCCTTGTGCTTATCGACGGCAAACGTGTAAGTTCCGCGGCGGCGAACCCAAAAGGCGGAGCGGGCGATATGAACTCGAATTTTATCCCGCCCGCAGGAGCGATTGAGCGTATCGAAGTAATTAGAGGACCTATGAGCTCGCTTTACGGGAGCGATGCAGTAGGCGGCGTGATAAATATCATTACGAAAAAGAATTTTTCTAAATTTAGCGGAAGCGCTGCTATATCTACAACTATCCAAGATCACGAAGGTATCGGAGACGGCAAGATGGGCGAAGCCTACGTCAATATTCCCTTTGGGCAGTATGTGGCACTTCAGCTGTGGGGATATAAAAAGCTGCGCGACGAGGATGGCTATAAGGGAGGCTATCAGAAGAGTGATAAATCGGATTCTAACGCCAAACTTTGGCTAACGCCGGATGAAAATAATAAATTTTACTTTCAAACCGGAAGACAAAATCATGATTATTCAAGGACTCTTGGTAAAACCGCCATTTATCCCAACGCGCGTGGATTAAATCACTATAAATATAAAAGAGAAAATCACGGCGTCGGATATTTGGGTGAGTTTGAGAGCTTAAGTGCTGATATAAGTTATTTTTGGGATAAGACTCGCCGTACGAGCATTTTTGATAGCCTTTCTCCCGCAATCGTAAAAAATAGAAATTTTAATTCCAAATTTACGACTTATCTCGGTATAAATACGCTTACCTTCGGCTATGATTTTAGCAAACAGGATGTGCGAACAACTTTTATCGTTTCAAACGCGAGCAGGCAAAATTTACGCTCTCCGCAGCGATTTTCTATGAACGAGCATGCGGGATTTTTAGAGGACGAGATTGAAATTTTGGAAAATACGCTATTTTTAACGCTCGGCGGCAGGCTCACGCACAACGAATACTTCGGCAACCACTTTTCACCCAGAGCCTACGCGACGTTTAATATAGACGATACTTGGACGATCAAAGGCGGCGTCGCAACTGGTTATAAAACTCCCGACGTAAATCAAATTTCGCCGGAAGTAGGCACGATTCAGGGCGGCTGGAGGATTATAGATTTCGGTAACGAGGATTTAAAGCCCGAGAAAAGCACGACCTACGAGATTGGGCTTTATTACGACAATGCAGACGATCTGCGCGGCAATATCACGCTATTTAAAAACGACTTCAAAGATAAAATTTTAGATACCGATGGCAGCAATATTAATAGGATTCCCGCTTACGGAGGCTGCGCCGGCGCGCCGAGCGTTAATTGTCCTGGTTGGGGAACGTATTTTAATATAGAAGGAGCCGAGGTTTACGGCGTTGAGCTGAGTGGCGATTACGATATTACTAAGAGGCTAAATTTCAAGGCAAACTATACCTATAGCCACTCCGAGATCGAAACCGGGGATCCTACGATCTATACGCCAAACGGCGCCGTTAAATTTAGCCAAACCAATCTTAGTAGGCTAGATGGCAAATCCCTGACCGCTACTCCGAAACATGCCGCACATGCGACGCTTAGCTATAGGCCTATCGCTCCGCTTTCTACCTTTATCGGTCTTAATTACGAAAGCGAGCTTACAAGCGTGCAATTCGGTCCGGGCAATAGAGTCAGCAAAAACGACAAAAAGCTTTTTACTACGGATTTGGGCGCACAATACGATTTAAACGATAATCTGAGCCTAAATTTAACCGCTTATAATATCTTTGATAACGTCCGATACGATGAGGGTCTCGCGGACGACGGCAATTACTATTGGTATCCCGAGGAGGGTAGGAGGTTTTGGTTTAAGGTAAACGCTAAATGGTAAGCCTAAAGAGCTTTCTTGCGGTATTTGACGCGTTCTTTTTAGTGTGCTTATTCGCTTGCGATCTGGAGGCAAAACCGCCACAAAAGATTGAGCAGGCAAGTGAAGCTGCGCACGAAATGTTTAATGTGAGCGATTTTATTCTAAAAAGCAAGAACGGCGAAAAATATAAAATTTTTATAGCTCGCCAAAAAAATGTCGCTCGCTACGATAGGGTAGTTTTTATGGTTGATGCGAACGCGCAAGTTGCTATGCTTTTAAACTCTTATGCGCAAATTTATGCAGATCCAAATATAGCGAAAGAAAACGTCGAAACCAGTTCTAAATTAAATAAAACCGTCCTTATAGTAGGCATCGGATACGACAGCCCGCTAGCGTATGATATTAAGCGTCGCACGAGAGATTTAACGCCCGCGGCGAGCGGCGAAGAATATGCAAACGGCGGCGGCGCAGCAGAATTTTACGATTTCGTAAAAGATGAACTATTTCCGCTCGTGGAGAAAAAATACTCTACGGCAAAAAGCGATAAAATTTACTTCGGACATTCTTTTGGCGGGCTATTCGGGATTTATGCTTTGCTGCGCGACGATGGGATTTTCGACGAGTTTTTTATCGCCTCGCCTTCGTTATGGTGGGGTGAATCACAACTGATCAGAGATGCCCTAGACGAGGGAAAGCTTAGATCAAATTTAAAAGCGAAATTCATAATGCTCGTTGCCGGCTCGAGTGAAATGCGTAAAGGGAAAACCGATAAAGCGGGAATTTTAAAAGTAGCCGATCTAGCTGAAATTTTAAAAACAAAGGGGCTTTCTTGCGAGTTTAGGCTCTACGAAGGCGCTTCGCACGGCGAAGTAATCCCATTGGCTTTGCAAGATTTAGCGCTATTTACGCAAAGATAATCTTCTATTTAGCCGGTAAAGCCTTGATCTAAACCCAGCTCGTTTATATTTACAAGCGTAAGACCGAGCGACGCAGGCTAGCTGATCGCGCCGAAACGCGTCGTCGGATTTAAGAAATTAAATTTTAAAGCCCTTTTGGCTAGTATCGCGCAAATTTAAAGGATGGAAAATGCAAAATTTCAAATGGCAAATTTCAAAGCGGCTCAAGCAGGCGATGCGCGAGCGAGATATCGATAATCTCGCGCTCGTGCGCCGCACGGACGAGCTGTATTCGCGCTCGCACCCGGGCCACGACGAGAATATGCGCACCGAAGTTTACGCGGTTTTGGACGAATACGCGCCCAACGTCGATATTGAAATTTTTGATCTAGTCTGCAAGGCTCTCGGCGTTAAAATCGAGCTAGGGTAGGGGCTCGCGCGGGATTTACCTACGCTTTTTTTACTTGGAGGGCGGCGGTCAAATTTAGATTTTAAAATTTTATTTAGTTTGGCTTTGCGCCGCGACTTTTTAAATTTCACTGCGCGCTGCGTCTTGCTGGGTATGGAATTTTAACGGCGCCGTGAAATTTAGCGATGACGACGTTTGGGTCTGCGCGGCACAAATCGCGAAATTTAAACGCAAGAAGCGCAAATTTTAAAATTTGACGCCAGCTTGCCTGTGCCAAAATTTGACCCAAAATTTAACCGTCCACTCGCTTAAATTCTAAAATTTTACCGCACGATTGTATCAGCCCGCACAGCCTGTACTATCCAATGTGCGCCTAGCTACGCAGCGCGATATGTTTTAGCGCCTCAAAGCCAGAAGCGGAGTTTAACGCAAGAAGTTCGCGATCAAAATTCATTCATGCCGACGGCTTGCCGGTAGCTTAGCCGGCGGGCTCTAAATTTCAAATCCGATTAAATTTCACACAGGCGGCAACTAGCAATTAAAATTTTAAATTGTAAAAATGAAATTTCACCCTCAGGCTTTCGATCAAAATTTCAAATTTAGCGGCAAAATTTCGCCCAAATGCCGCAGGATTAATATCTCTTTTAACTGCAAAGTGCTAAATTTCACTTTAAATTTTAAAGGGAAAAATTTGAAATATTTAACTCAATTCAGCATCATTTTAGGCATCTCCTTCATCGCCGAGATCCTAGCCGCGCTCATCCCTGTAAAGATCCCCGCTAGCATCTACGGACTAGTCATTATGCTTTTAGCCCTGATCTTCAAACTCATCAAAGTATCGCAGATCAGAGAAACCGTGTCGTTTTTTATGCAGATTATGCCGGTGATCTTCATCCCGGCGGGCGCTGCGATCATCATCGCAGGCGACGCGCTACGCCAGCATCTTTTCGCAATCATCGCGATTACGGCAGTCTCTACGGTAGTAGTCATCGGTGCAAGCGGCGCGGTAACGCAGATCTTTTATAAAATCGCCCTCGCCCGCGTTAAGCGTAGGCTTTACGCAGCCGCGCACGAACAAGACGGCGTGAATACAAAGGTCGTGGATGCGAAGCTGGAGCGCGAAATTTTATCCGGAGACGATAAAAAATGAGAGA
>CALHQN010000291.1 GCA_938036585.1 uncultured Campylobacter sp. | reverse complement strand
TTAAACCAGCGCTTTTAAGCTTAGCCGCTTTGCGCCGTGCGGGCTTAAGTTTCAAATCTTCGGCTTTAAATTTAGAACTACGAAAATTTTAAAATTTACTGGAATTTTACGTGAAGTTTTGGAGTTTTGCGGCGCGCAGATTAATAAGAAGATTAAAACGCGCCGCAGCAAGTGGTGCTAGCAGCTAGTTTGCAGCGTCTTGAAGCTCTTCTTCGATCTCAGAGTTACTTTTTACGACCATGCCTGAGCCGTGGATGACGCTAGGCATGCAAGACGTGCAGACGTGCACATCCTCGCCGTTTTTGTGCGCTTTGATAAATACCGCGTTCTCATCCTCGCTGCTTTTTAGCGAGCAGATATTGCAAATGTAAATATTGCCTGATTTCATAAAAATCCTTTCAAAAAAATTGCCTTATTTTATGAAAATTTTAAAATTTTTCATTGATTTTAGTTAATTTTTAGCGATTTTTGATCGATTCTCGCTCGTCAATCAGCAAAACGTGGCTTAAAAAGATAATGAAAAATAGCTGGAAAAACAGCCCCACCAACGGCACCAAGCACAGCAGATAAAAGACGAACGCGCTTAGGCTAAATTTATACCCACCGCCCCTTTTGTAGCAGCGCTCGAAGCTTCTGGCGCTTAGCGTGTTTGAGGCGACGTCGATCAAAATCAGCTTGTAATAGATATAAAAAAACGGCACGTTGATGATGAATAAATTTATCACCGGCACGAACAGAAGCACCGAGCAGATGAATAAGATCGCTAAAAATTTTAAAATTTCAAGAGCCGTTAGTTTCAGCACTCGCGCCGTGCCGGCTTCGTCCGCGCGGTTTAGGCGGTAGTGGCGGGCGTTGATCTCTTTGGTGACCGTAGGCGTCAAAAAGGCCGCGATTAAAAGCGCGCAAAATACGCTAAGCATCAGCACCACAAAGCTTGCGAGCGCATAAAAAATCGCTCCGACGATCCACTTCGTCGCGGCGAAACTTAGAATTTTCGCGATTATCGGGAAGCGCTGCTCGTCCAAGAAGCTAAAATCGCCGCTTTGCGCACCTGCGCTAAGCACGCTAAAAAGCTCGCTGCCGCCGAAATACGCGAGCACGCCCAAAATCACTAGCGGGCAAAAAAACGGCAGCAGCGAAAGTAAAATAAACTTGCGCGTAAAAAAATCCTCGCTGCTAAGTCTAAAAATTTTACCCATTTGCCGCCCTCGCGTTAAATTTCAAAATTTCAAGCCTCGCGACTTCTGCGGCTTCTGCGGCTTCTGCGGTGGGCACTTTAGAATTTGCAGAATTTGCGGCTAGGATTTTGAAATTTGCAGCTGCAATTTTAAAGCTCGCGGCGATGGTTTTAAAATTTAAAGCGGAAATTCCAAAGCTTGCGGCTGGAATTTTAAATTTCGTGATTTGAAATTTTAAATTCTGCGAGCCAGGCTTTAAATTTTGCGGCGAAAATTTTGCGGCCGCGCTGCGGGTTAAAATTTGAGCCCTAAATTTCATGGCAAATTCCGCGCGCAAAATTTTGCGGCAGAAATTTGCACCCGCAATTTCGCAGCTGAAATTTGCACCTGAAATTTTATGACCGAAGCTCGCGCCCGAAACTTCATGGTTAAATTTAGAGCCAAATTTAGATTCAAACTTCATTCGCTTCGCGCTATTTCGCGGCCTCGTAAATTTCATCCAGTTTGGCGTAAATTTCGCTCACGCTCACCGTTCCGCCGGCGAGAATTTCAAGCAAGACTTCGTTGTCCTCTTTTTCGCCCCAAATTTTGCGGTAGCTGCCCTCCTTGTAGCCGTGGTCTTGGCGGAATTTATTCAGCACGTTTTTTCCGATATATTTTTCAAATAAAATATCGAGACTCACGCCGCATTTTAGCGCCACGCGGAAAAAATCGGTCAAAAGCTCGCCGATATGCAGATCAAAGCCGCTCGTTTCGTGGACGATGAGC
>CALHQN010000290.1 GCA_938036585.1 uncultured Campylobacter sp. | reverse complement strand
AGATTACAGAGATCCACCCGCTCAAAAAGGCCCTTATCGAGGCGGGCAACATCTACACCGAGCTTCGCAAAATGGGCGCAAAAAATTTAAAATCCATAAATTTAGGCGGAGGTCTTGCTATCGAATACTCCCAAGCCAAAGAGAGCTCCAACCGCAACTATACGCTAAAAGAATACGCCAACGACGTGGTCTTCCTGCTAAAATCGATCGCAGAGGATAAAAAAGAGGCCGAGCCGGATATCTTTATCGAGAGCGGAAGATACGTAGCCGCCAGCCATGCGGTGCTCGTGGCGCCGATTTTGGAGCTTTTTACCCAAGAATACGCCGAAGAAAAGCTTGCCCTAAAAAAGGACAATCCGCCGGTAGTCGCCGAGCTATACGATCTGTATAAAACTCTAAAGCCGTCCAACGCGCTAGAGTATCTGCACGACGCCATGTCGCATATGGAAAGCGTGCTTACTCTTTTTGATCTGGGCTATGTCGATCTGATCGACCGCTCAAACGGCGAAATTTTAGTTCATCTAATAATGCGAAAGGCGTATGGAATTTTAGGCAACAAGCAAGAATACAGCAATTTCTTAAACTCCCTAGGCAACGCCCAAGAACGCTATTTGGTAAATTTCTCGATCTTTCAAAGCCTGCCCGATTTTTGGGGCATCAAGCAGCACTTTCCAATCATGCCGCTAGAGAGGCTGGACGAACGCGCCACGCTATCGGCGTCGATCTGGGATATCACCTGCGATAGCGACGGAGAGATCGGTTTTGACAGGGAGACCAACCCGCTATTTTTGCACGACGTGGACCCCGAAGAGGAGGAGTATTTTTTAGGATTTTTCCTTGTCGGAGCTTATCAAGAGGTGCTAGGTATGAATCACAATCTTTTCGCTCATCCAAGCGAAGCTACCGTGATCTTGCGCGATGACGGCGGCTTTGAGATCAAGGATTTCATCGAATCGCAATCGGTCATCGACATCTTGGAGGATATGGACTACGACGTAGTAGATATCCGCGAAAGCCTAAACGAGCGGATCGAAAAATCAGACCTCATAGACGAAAAAGAGAAAAAGCATATCCTGGGTGAGCTATATCTGTTTTTAAACGACAACAGCTACTTAAAGACGATCAAATGAGTTTTTGGCAAATTTTAAAACGAGACTTCACCGAGCCGATGCGCCAAGACCCCGCATGCAACAGCGTATTTGAGATATTTTTCTGCTATCCCGGCGTCTGGGCGCTGATAAATTACCGCTTCGCGCACTTTTTCTACGAGCGAGGTTTTAAGCTTATAGCTCGCGCGATCAGCGGACTTACTCGTATAATCACCGCCGTAGATATAAATCCGGGCGCACGTATCGGCAGAGGAGTGTTTTTCGACCACGCCACGGGGCTTGTCATCGGAGAAACGGCGATCATCGGCGATAACTGTCTGATCTATCAGGGCGTAACTCTCGGCGGCGTGAGCTTAGAGCACGGCAAACGCCATCCGACGCTGCAAAACGGCGTCGTAGTAGGCGCGGGAGCCAAAGTGCTAGGCAATATCACCATCGGCGAAAATTCCAAAATCGGCGCAAATTCCGTCGTCGTAAAGGACGTCGCGCCAAACTGCACCGCCGTGGGCGTACCGGCTAGAATTTTAGGCGGCTGCGAGAGCGATCCTTTGGCACATAATAAAATTCCCGATATCAGCCAGGAGCTTATCAAATATCTCATCAAGCGTATCGAAATTTTGGAAGATTGCATCTGCAGCGGCAGAAAAGATATCTCCGCAATGGATGAGGATCTAAATAAATTCTACGAAGAGTATCTGAAATCATTAAAATAAAGGGGGATAAATGTTACTTTCAAATCGCGTAAAAATGCTCACAGAGAGCATCACGATAGCAATCAGCACGCAAGCTAAGCAGATGAGAGCACGGGGGCAAGACGTCGTCATTCTAAGCGCGGGCGAGCCTGATTTCGATACCGCCGAAGTCGCTAAAAAAGCGGTCATAGAGGCTATGGCTAAGGGCTGCGGCAAATACACGCCGATCTGCGGCACGCCCGAAATTTTAAATTTAATCGCTCAAAAGCTAAAGCGCGACAACGACCTAAATTACAGACCCGATCAGATCATTACCAACGTAGGCGCCAAGCACTCGCTATTTAACGCTTTTAGCTGCGTCGTCGATGACGGCGACGAGGTTATAATACCCGCGCCCTACTGGGTCACCTACCCCGACATCGTAAAATTTTGCGGCGGCAAGCCGGTTTTTATAAACGCAAAGCCGCAAAATGGCTATAAAATCACCGCCGCAGAGCTTAAGACTGCGATCACGCCGCGCACGAAGGCGCTGTGTCTTTTTAACCCGAGCAACCCCGCAGGCGCCGTATATTCGCGCGAGGAGTTGCAAGAGCTTGCGGACGTGCTAAAAGGCACGGAAATTGTAGTGATCTCCGATGAAATTTATGAAAAGATCGTTTACGATAAAAAATTTGTAGCCGCGGCAAGCATCAGCGAGGATATGTTCGGGCGCACCGTGACGATCAACGGGCTAAGCAAATGCGGCGCGATGTGCGGCTGGCGCTTCGGATACACCGCGTGCGCAATCGACGAGCTGAATAAAGCGATGATCAGCCTGCAAAGCCAAAGCGTCAGCAACGTCGCAAGCATCGTCCAAGCGGGCGCGATGCCCGTGCTGCGGGGCGAGGCGGATGATTATATCGAAATGATGAGGCGCGAATACCAGCGCAGACGCGATTTCGGCACGAACGCAATCAATGCGATCCCGGGGCTTAGCGTCGTAAAACCGGACGGAGCGTTTTATCTATTCGTGGATTGCTCGCAGGTGGAGCCTGACAGCGCGAAATTTTGCGCGCGAATGCTCGAAGAAGCGCTAGTAGCGACGGTACCCGGAACGGGATTTGGCATGGATGGATACTTTCGCATAAGCTTTGCATGCGGAATCGAGTCGCTAAAAGAGGGGCTCGCGCGCATAGAGCGGTTTATAAAAAATTATCGCGGCTAGGCGCGTGCTCGCAATAAGCGGGATTAAAATTCCCGCGGGTTTTTCATAAAAGATTGCGGCTAGACGCGACGGCGGAATTTTGACGTAAATTTAATGCGGCTTAGTAGTAAATTTAAACCGAATTTAGTGTAGTGTAGCACAGCTCGATTCAAAATTTAAAGCAAATCTAGTGCGCTGCGGCGTAGCTCAGCTAGGAATTTAACGCGGTTGCGATAACTAAACATGATTAAATTTAGAGTCGCTTTATTCAAGAATGTTTTAAATTTCACGCTGTTTTATTCAAATTCAAATGCGGCAAAATTTTAGGTCGTTATATTACGGCGGATTCTACGTTTTGCGCTGCTTTACCGCTCCGATTTAAATTCTACGCTGCTTGCCGCTTGATGCCGCCACGTTAAATTTAGCCAATGATAATTACGCAAATACGAGAAAAAACGAGCGCAACAACCGACGCCGCAAAGCAAAATATGACGAGCTGATGACACGGCGCAATTCACAAACGAGCTAAATTTTAAAATTTTACCGCGCCCGAGGCCTTGCGTAATTTAAAACACGATAAATTTTTATGATCCAGCAGACACTTGAGCCCGAGCGTATCAAATAGATTTTAAACGAAATTTCAACGCCGCCGCGCTATTTTATATTTTTATAAAGACTATTTTAGTAAAATCAGAGCTTTATGAGCGAGATAAAAATTTTAATCACCGACGAGGATCTGTGCGCTCCGCGGCGGCTTTTGAGCAGGCGCGATAAGAAGCTGGCGCGTGCGCGAGCCCATCTGCGCGAGTTTCGCGTTTCACGGGCGCTTAAGGCGCGCTTTAAAAAACGCGGCAAATTTTGCATCTCGCACAAAAGCGCGGATGGCAAAACGATCGTTGCCGTAGGTTTTGCGAGGCAAAAATTCGGGCTTGATCTTGAAATTTTAAAACCGCGGGATTTTGCCGCGGCGAGCGAGTTTTGTTTCAACGCCTTTGAGCGCGAGCTTTTAGCGGCGGCGGACGAGAGCGAAAAGGCGCTCGTTTTTTATAAAATTTACACGATCAAAGAGGCGCTGATTAAGGCGCGAAATTTGGGTTTTTACGCGCTTGTTCACGTGGGGCTGGCTCGCGGCACGGACGAAGAGGCTCTGGCGCTTGATGAGCGCGGCAGGGCGTGGTCACACAAGAGCTATATTTTGGAGGGCGAAATTTTGATTTCGCTCGTTTTTAGGGAGAATTTTTGAGACCTGTTTATCGTTTTTACGCTATTTCTAAAACGGCTTTCATTCTGCTTTGCGCCGCGTTTTTTATAGGCGGATGCGCACGCAAAGCGCCTGAGCAGATAGCGGAATTTAGCCAAAAGCAGTTCATCTTGACGGACGAGCTCGGCGTAAAAAGTAGAGCCCTGATCTCAAAAATTTCACCCGTAAGCGGCGAAGATGGCCGCTACAAGCTCGTCTGGCTCGATATGCTAGGCGCGCCGATCGCACGTAAAATTTTATCGATCAAAGGCGGCGAGGCGAAATTTCGCAACGACGGCTTCCTGCCGCCCGATTCACAAAGCGAGCGCGTATTTTTAGCCCTGCTTGAGAATGCGGATAAACCGAATTTCACCATAAACGCAAAGGGGCGCCGATATGACGCAGTATCTAAGTAACCCCGGGCTCATCTGCGCGGGCGTAAACAGCGCCGCAGAGCTTTTTGGCGCGCTGTGCGAGAAGAGATCCGCGCTGCGAAAGCTTAGCGTCTGCGGTAAAAATTTCATCTTTGGGCGCGTGGATACGCCGCTACCGAGGATCAAAGATCGCGCCTACGCCACGCGCACGAATGCCCTGGCGCTTTACGCCTGCCTCGGCGTGCAAGGACAGATCGAGCAAGCCGTGCAAAAATTCGGCGCGCACCGCGTAGGCGTGGTATTTGCGACCACCAACACCGGCGTGCAAGAAAACTATGCGGAATTTTTCGCCTGCGGCAAAGACGCGGGAAATTTTATCTCGCAAGACGGCGAGAGCTCCGCGCCGTGCAGTGAAATTTCTGCGATGAACGGCGAAAATTTCGCTAAAAATTCAAAAAACGCAAACGATAAATTTAAAAACTTCTGCTTCGAGCGCAACTCTCACGCAAACCCCGCAAATTTTATCCGCGAACGCTTCGGTCTAAAATCCGTCGCGATCGGAGTTTCGAGTGCGTGTACCAGCGGAAACAAAGCTCTCATCGAAGCTTCGCGCCTCATTTCTTGCGGACTTTGCGACGCGGTCGTGTTCGGCGGCGCCGACGCATTAGACAAGCTCACGCTGCAGGGCTTTAGCGCGCTTGAAATTTTAAGCGAGCAGCCGCTAAAGCCGTTTTCAGAGGCGCGATCAGGTACAAATCTGGGCGAGGGGGCCTGCGCATTCGTGCTTTCGCGCGAGCGCATAAGCGACGTCGCGCTTTTGGCTCACGCCGCAAACTCCGACGCCTACCACATCACCAAGCCCGATCCCAGCGCGCGCATGCAGATCAAAGCGATCAAAACCGCGCTAAAATCGGCGCAGCTACAAAGCGTGGACTACGTAAACCTGCACGGCACGGGCACTGCGGCTAACGACGCGATGGAGGCCCTGGCTATGAGCGCCGCCCTACCCTTAGCGCCCGCAAGCTCGTCCAAATGGGCGACCGGACACACTCTGGGCGCTGCGGGGGCGATCGAGCTTGCCGTATGCTACGAGGCGATCAGACAGGGCGTGATCCCGCCAAATTTTACAAACGATAAAATTTGGCGCGGCTCGGAGGGTGAAATTTTACATAGTGCACAGGCACGGCACGGCGAGCGAAACGATGAAATTTTAGACGCCGCGAACGATCAAATTTCATGCAGCTTGGGCGATGAAATTCTGCAAAACGCGCAGGGTGAAATTTCAAAAAGCGGCGCGGATGAAATTTTGGCCGCGTCTAAAGCTTTGCAAAACGCAGGCGATAAAATTTTAAAATACGCTGCGGATCAAGCTTCGCAAACAAGTGAAATCTCCGCGGCGCTGTCTAAATTTAATCTCGCGTGCGAAGCAAAAAAGGCGCGCGTAGATACCGCGATGAATATAAATTTTGCTTTCGGCGGCGACAACGCCGTAACCATAATAGGACGCGTATGAAAGCCTCTAGCATCCTACCGCAGAGCGGATATATGGTCTTCGCGGATGAAATTTTAGAGGTTAGCGACGGGTATGCGAGCTGCGCGTTTAGCGTTAAAGAGGACTCGCCGTTTACCGAAGACGGCGAACTCGGCAGCTACGCGTATATGGAGATAATGGCACAGTGTATCGGCGTGTATTCGGGCTACAGAAACGATGGCGAGGCGAGGCTCGGGTTTTTACTGGGCGTGCGAAACCTTCATATTTCGCGCGCAAGCCTGAAGGTAGGCGAGCGCGTGATCGCGACGGCGAGGCAGAGCGTAAGCGACGGCGAGGGGTTATATATCTTCGACTGCGAGATCCGCTGCGGCGGCGAACATATCGCAAGCGCCACGCTAAGCGTAATGCGCGCGAGCGACGAAATGATAAAGAGTATAAATGGCTAAGAGAATTTTAATTACCGGAGCAAGCGGCGGTATCGGCGAGGCGTGCGCGTTAAATTTAGCGCAAAAGAGCTACGGCTTGGCGTTAAATGGGCGCAACGGAGCAAAGCTTAATGACGTAGCAAAGCGCTGTTTGGACGTGGGTGCGGCGGAAGTTCAAATTTTAAAATTCGACGTCGCAGACACTGCCGCGGCGCAGGAGCAGATCGAAGCAGACATAGAGGCAAACGGCGCATACTGGGGTATCGTACTAAACGCGGGCATCACGCGTGATAACTCCTTCGTGTGGTTTGAACGCGAGGATTGGCAAAGCGTGATAGATACGAATTTAGGCGGGTTTTACAATGTCCTAAAGCCCGCGCTAATGCCGATGATCCGCGCCAAAAAGGGCGGGCGTATCGTCGTGATGAGCTCGGTTAGCGGAATTGCCGGCAACCGCGGCCAGAGCAACTACGCCGCTAGCAAAGGAGGCTTAATCGCCGCGGCAAAATCGCTAGCGATAGAACTTGCAAGCCGCAAGATCACGGTAAACGTCGTGGCTCCCGGGCTCATCAAAACGGCGATGAGCGAGAGTATAAACAAAGCCGCCAGCGAGCAAATTTTAGGCGCGATCCCGCTAGGCCGCATCGGCGAGCCGAGCGA
>CALHQN010000289.1 GCA_938036585.1 uncultured Campylobacter sp. | reverse complement strand
ATACACTAATAAAGCCGTGCAAATCGTCAAAGCCGGGCGCGAAGATGAGTAAAACGCCAAGCTGCTGCCGTTTCTGCTGCCCGATTCGCTAAACGGGCTATTCGGCGCGAGCTTTGACGAGAGCGATAAAAACCGCCTCATCGACGACGCCAAGGACGAGGTCAAGCAGCTCTCGCTAAAAATTATCAACGATCTTGGCGGCAAGATCCACAAATCCGCGACCGATACGCTGGAGGCGATCGCCAAGAGCTTCGGCGCGAAGGAGGTCGGATTTATTTTCCAGGACAAGGCGCTTCAGACGATTGATATAAACTCCAGCGAGATCGCAATCGATAAATCGCTAAAATCGCAGATCGAGAAGTAGATGGAGCTTTTCAAAGCGCTTTTTAAAATTTACTTCGCCCGTATGCTCGCGTTTATGGATGCTTGCGCGAGGGCTTGGCAGAGATTTTATGAGCCGATCAGGCTGCGCAAAGAGAAAAAGCGCCTGCGCGCGAAAGGCTATTTTACCGAGGATGCGACGTGGGCGGAGTTTTTCGCGGATTTTAAATTTTGCAAATGCTTTATCATCAAAAAAATCCTCTATCCGAACTTCTACGCGATCAAAAATTCCTCCAAATGGGAGGCGGGCTCAAAGCGAGCTAGTTTTTCGGTGGGCTCGTTTGCATACGACGAGATCGCGTGGGTGTGGGTGCCGCGAGCCTTCGACGGCGGGCGAAAAAACGATCTGGAAAAGCTAAAAAATCTACTGCAAAAGATCCCCGCGCTGCGCTACGAGCAGAGCGACACCGGGATTAAAATTTTCGGCTACGAGTAAGGTAATTCGGCCGGCGAAAATTTGGTGATGAAATTTGGTGATGCGCTCGCGCCGAGAAATTTCACGCATTCGCTGCGAAATTTCGATACGTTAGCGCCTCGTACATGCACGTTTGCTCGGCGTGAAATTTGCACGCTCTGGGCTGCTGCGAAATTTCGCGCAAATACCCGCTGCATAAATTTGATGCAAAAAGCGGGCTTGCATTTTGCGCGTAAATTCTGCGCGAGCGTGCGTCTGTGCGTGGGATTTGCGCGCGGCAGTTGTTTTTGGTTCGGCGTCTTGCGGATTTAAATTTATGCGCTCAATCGCGTCGTATTTTTGATACGCGGCACGGCACGGAATTTTGCCGTTTAGGAAGCGCGCCGTGCGGCAAATTTCGCAACAGAAAATGTCGCATCAATTTCGCCGCATTCAAATTTCGGCAGGTAAAATTTGCCTTGCGGCATCGTGTCGCGCAAAAATTCGCCGATCGCGGCGCAAAAACAGACGCGCTCAATTTCGCGGTAGAGATTTCGGCGCGGCACAATTTGTAAGCGTAAAATTTACCGCCTGTTTTCATTGCGTTGGCGTGAGCCGACTTGAAGCGCGGCACAATTTGTGGATGCGAGACTGCGCCGCAGCGGTTCCGGCGATGCGGCAGATGTAAATTTAAAAATAAAGAGCAAAAATGGTTCAACTACTACTTGATAAAGCGAGGGCTCTGCTTGCGCCCGCGCCGAAATTTTATTTCGGCCTATGCGGCGCGGTGGGTGTATTTTGGCTCGTCGTCGCGCTTAATTTGATCGTTTGCGCGGCGCGGGCGTATTACTTTTACGGCGTGGAAGATCGCATATTTTCGCGGATCTTTGAGGATTTTTGCTGCATTTTGATCATAAATTTGCTCATCTTTCATCTCTGCTTCGTCGTTTTTAGAAGATTTTTCGGGCTTGCCGCTCTGTTTGTGCTAGCGATCAATACGCTTTGTGCGGCTATCTCGCTCTTTTTGGTCGTTTTTTTTCGACTCCGCTTTTAACGTCGTCGCGCTCGATGCGATAATCCACACCGACGCGAACGAAAGTAAGGAATTCGCCGCGCAATTTCTCAGCGCGGGCGTGATCTGCTCTTTGCTCGCATTCGCGACCGCGACGTTTGTCGCGCTGAAGTTTAAAAAAAAGCTCGTGCAGCGCGAGGCTGCGAGCCGCATTTAGCGTGATCTATCCGATTTGTGTGGTCATTTTTTGCATTTTTACGGCGACCAAAATCGCAAGCGGTGGCGAGCGTTATCGCGCGACGCTCGGCACATACGCTCCGCTTGAGTTCGCGTTCGTCGTAAAAGATTATCTCGGCGATGCAAATTTCCTTGCCGATCTGCAAAGCATCGAGCGTGGCTACGACGAGGCGAAGCGGGCGAATTCCGCGCTTGATTTTAACGCAACGCAGATTAAAAACGTCGTGCTGATTATCGGCGAGAGCCTGCAGCGCGGCCATATGTCGCTTTACGGATACGGCAAAGATACGACGCCTTTGCTAAACGATCTGCAGCGGCGGGGGCTGCTTATTAAATTTAGCGATACTGTTTCGTGCTACGGCGCGACCAATCCCGCGCTGATGCGGATACTTAATTTCAGCGACTACGAAAGCGAGCGCGAAAGGCCGTGGTTTGAGAGCCTTAGCATTATCGATATGTTCGCGCTGAGCGGCTTTCGCACGATGTGGATCAGCAATCAAGAAGCCTTCGGCAAATTTGCCCTTAGCGCAAAAAGTGCCGCCGATCGCGCCGAAAAAAAGCATCTTTCTTTCCACAAGCTATCAGCTCGATAGCATGCGAGTCGCGCACGACGGCGCGCTGCTGCCGATCATCAAAGAGGCGAAAAAATCGCAGCGCGAGCGAAATTTCTACGTCGTGCATCTCATGGGAAATCATATGGACTATAAAAAACGCTATCCCGAGGAATTTGATAAATTTAAAAGCGACGATATCGCCTTACTGTTTACGCAAAAGCAAAAGGTCGCCCTCGCGTGCTGCGATAACAGCGTGCTGTATAACGACTACGTGGTGAATGAAATTCATCGGATGAGGACAGCCTCATCGTCTATCTCAGCGATCACGGAGAGAATATCTATGAGCAAAACGGCCTCATCGGGCACAACATCAATACCCGATTCACCTACGAAATTCCGCTGCTTTTCATCGCTTCAAAAAGCTTTATCGCCGATCATGCGGAGCTTTGGCGGCGCATAGGCGCGGCGAAGGACGAGCCTTTTATGAGCGACGATCTGGCTCACGTGCTCGCCGATATTTTAGGCATAGAGCCGCTGCAGTTTAACGTGCGCAAAAGCCCGCTGCGCGATGAATTTGACGCTTCGCGCAGACGAATGACGAACGGGGTGGATTACGACGAAAATTTAAAAAGTAGGGGAGGATACGGGCGGTAAACGGCTCCGCGCCGAAATTTAAGGCTTTACGCGCCGTATTGCTTCCGATGCCGTCTACGATCGGGCCGGCTCGAAGCTGCACTTGATTTTGCCGCGAGCGTCAAATTTAACGCCCGTATTTTCGGCGCGAAGCGACCGTCTAACGCAATCGCGCTCGGAAATTTACCAATATCGCGGAGCATTTGCTACGAGCCCGCAGCATCAATTCGGCGTTACCGTTGCGCTGCAAATTTATGCGCCGGCGTGATGCTAAATTCGTTTCTTGAGGATGGGCGATTTTCGCGATTTCACAATGTAAATTGAGCGAAATTTATTGCGTTTGTGCTTTAAATTTACGCCGCAAAACGAATATTTTTTAATGCTACTTTAAAAATTAATAGTTAATAATTCTCTAATATTGATAGGA
>CALHQN010000288.1 GCA_938036585.1 uncultured Campylobacter sp. | reverse complement strand
CCCCAATGCGCCCCACTCTGCATAACGCCACACTGCTCCGCCAAAAGCACCGTCCCTACTCCGTATAACGCTATCCGCTTCGCAAAGGACATATCCTACTATGTATATAATGGCACCCTACCTCGCCCGACGTGCCATTCTATCCGCACGGCGCGCCGTCTTTACCGACTGGCGCCCTGCTCCGCTCCGCTCGGTACGCGCTCCGTAAGCGCAAATTTACTCGCTCGCTGCTCGAACGATAAATTTAACCACGAGCTGCGCCACAAAGAGCAAGAGCCGAGCAAGGCGCCCGATAAAATTTTACGCCGAAAGATCAAAAGCGGCTCGTACAAGCTCGCGCAAAAGCCCGATTTAGAGTCGAAATTTAGCGCCCGTCTGTTTAAAAAAGCCGCCATTTAGCTATAAATTTGTAAAATAGCGCACAAATTTAAAGGCGAAAAATGTATGTAATATTCGAAGGTATCGACGGCGTGGGCAAAAGCACGCAGATAGCGCGGCTGGCGGCGGCTTTTCCGCAGGCGATCGTGACTAAGGAGCCCGGCGGCACGAAGCTCGGCGAGGCGGTGCGAAGCCTCGTTTTGGGCGAGGATTTTAAGTGGCGGCGCGGCAGCGTAAATCTGCGCGAGGCCTGCGGCGAAATTTCAAAGCGCGCCGAGCTGCTTTTGTTCCTCGCAGACCGCGCCGAGCACTACGAGCGCGTGATAAAGGGCGGCGCAGATAGGCTCGTGCTAAGCGATCGCGGCTTCATCTCAGGGCTTGCCTATGCGCTGGCAAACGACAAAAACGCGGATCTTAGCGAGCTTATCGCGCTTAATAAATTTGCGCTTGGAGGCAAATTTGCGGATAAAATCGTGCTGTTTTCGGCGGACGAGAAGCTCATCGGGCGGCGGCTCAAAACGCGTGCTAGCAGCGATATAATCGAGGCTCGCGGGCTCAAATACCTAATGCGCGTGCAAGATCTTATGGCGCAGGCATGCAGGGCGTGCGGCGTTGAGACCCTGCAAATCGACGCCGCACAATCCGAAGAGGCGATCTGCGATCAGATAAAAAATTTCATACTTTCTTAAAATTTTAAGGCGTGGAATTTTGCCGCGGGAAAGAATTTCTGAGCCCTATCGTGAAATTTTAACTATGGAATTCCGCCGATAAATTTTTATCTTCGAATTT
>CALHQN010000287.1 GCA_938036585.1 uncultured Campylobacter sp. | reverse complement strand
AAAAAGAGACCCGGCTATCGCCCGGCCCCTTTGTCTTCAAGTTTGTCTTTAACGCGGAATTCCGAACTCTAAAATTTAGCCCGAAATTTTAGGCTGTGAAGCTTAGCGCAAAATTCCAAGCCGCGCAACCCGCGTGAAATTATGCCCGCTAAATTTACGGACAAAATTCTATAGCGTAATTTTCGCGCGAAATTCTAACTATGAAATTCCGCGCGAAATTTGACGCCGCGCCCGCCAAAGCCCTAATTCGAGCAGGCGCTCTTGCCGTCCATCACCGGCTGGATTGCGGAGTTGTCCGCCAGCTCCTCGCGATCGATCTTCTCGATCTTTTCCCACAGCTTGCGCGCGGCCTCTTCGTAGCGCTTCGCGCTCAAAGAATCCGGCGCGTAGAAGCTTACCGGCTTGCCGCTGTCGCCGCCCTCGCGGATAGCGATCTCGATCGGAATCTCGCCGATTACTTCGGTATTGTATCGCTGCGCCAGCTTTTGCGCGCCGCCGCGACCGAAGATATCATACTCCTTGCCGTTATCGGGGCAGATGAAGCCGCTCATATTCTCGATAAGGCCCGCAATTGGGATGTGGAGCTTTTCAAACATATCAAGTCCGCGCGCGCTGTCGTCCAGCGCGACCGTCTGCGGCGTCGTGACGCACACGCCCGCCGTCACCGGCACGCTCTGAGCGAGCGTAAGCTGCGCGTCGCCCGTACCCGGAGGCATATCCAAAAACAACACGTCCAGATCGCTCCACGCCACGTCTTTTAGCAGCTGCTCGATCGCCTTCATTATCATCGAGCCGCGCCAGATGAGGCTCGCGCCCTCCTCCATCAGCACGCCCATGCTCATCATCTCCACGCCGTGGCTTAAGATCGGCTTTAGCTTCTGCCCCACGACGCTTGCTTGCGTCTTATCTTCGCCTAGCATTCGCGGCAGATTCGGCCCGTAAATATCGGCATCCAAAATCCCCACTCTCTTGCCGAGCTTTGCTGTGCTGATGGCTAAATTTAGCGTCGTCGTGCTCTTGCCTACGCCGCCCTTGCCGCTACTGATCATCACGAAATGCTTGATCTGCGGCGCGATATTTTTGCCGCTGCGAGAGTTGCTCTTTTCCTCGGCGATCTTGGGCTGTTTGATTAAAATTTCGGCATCCGCCCCTAGCGCCTTTTGCGCCGCCGATCTGAGCTCTGCGGCGATCTCAGGCTTGGCGCTAGGGATTTCGATCCCTACGAAAATTCTATCGCCAATCTCGACCTCTTTTACAAATCCAAAATCCACGATGCTTTTAGAAAAGCCCGGATAGATCACGCTTTTAAGCAAATTTAAGACTTCGTCTTTACTCATTCTTTCTCCTTATTTTCGGTTAAATTTCTACTGATTTTATATGCGCAAAATTTCGGCCCGCACATCGAGCAAAACTCCGCGCCTTTGTAAATTTCATCGCCCAGGCTCTCGTCATGCAGCTCGCGCGCATGCGCAGGATCTAAGCTAAGCTCAAACTGCCTGTTCCAATCAAAACCATACCTCGCATCGCTCATCGCGTGATCGCGCTCTATCGCGCCCGCTTTGCCTAGCGCGACGTCTGCGGCATGAGCGGCGATTTTGTGCGCGATGATGCCCTCTCTGACGTCGCTTGCATTGGGAAGGCCTAGATGCTCCTTGGGCGTTACGTAGCAGAGCATGCTAGCGCCGCAATACGCAGCCATCGTTCCGCCGATAGCCGAGCTGATGTGATCGTAGCCCGCGCCGATGTCGGTCGGAAGCGGTCCCAGCACGTAAAACGGCGCGTCGCGACATAGCTTGCGCTCTAGCTGCATATTTAGCTCGATCTCGTTAAAGGGGACATGCCCCGGCCCCTCGATCATCACCTGCACGTTTTTTTCATTCGCGCGCAGGGCTAGCTCGCCTAAAATTTCAAGCTCGCTAAGCTGCGCTTTATCGGTCGCGTCGTATAAGCAGCCAGGGCGCAAGCCGTCTCCTAGAGATAGCGATACGTCGTAAGCGGCGCAGATATCGCAAATTTCATCAAACGCTTCGTAGAAGGGGTTTTGCTTATGAAATTTCATCATCCACGACGCTATCAGCGAGCCTCCTCTGCTTACGATACCCATCTTGCGACGGGACAGCAGCGGCATAAACTCTAGCTTAAGGCCCGCGTGGATCGTGAAATAATCCACCCCCTGCCGCGCCTGCTTCTCGATCGTACTAAGAATAGCGCTCGTTTTTAAATTTTTAATATCACCAAGCTCATGGATCATCTGATAGATCGGCACCGTGCCTATGGGTACGGGCGAGCGCTCGATTATCGCGGCGCGGATCTCGTCCAAATCGCCGCCCGTGCTTAGATCCATCACCGTATCGGCGCCGTACTTTAAGCAAGCTTCAAGCTTTTCCAGCTCGCCCTCGATATCGCTCGTCGTGCCCGAGGAGCCGATGTTTGCGTTGATCTTACACCGCAGCGCGCGCCCGATACCGATGGGTTTTAAGCTTTTGTGATTAACGTTTGCGGGGATGATCGCTCTTCCTTGCGCGATAAGATCACACAGGACCCGCACGTCCATGCACTCGCTTTGCGCGACCTCTCTCATCTGCGGCGTCGCTTCGCCTCTTTTTGCAAAATAGATCTGCGTTACGCAGCTTTCGGTCATTTTCGCCTCGCTTCTTAAAAATGCGCGTATAATATAACAAATTTCATTAATCCTTACTTTTCTTTTGCCGTTTATTTTCGTAACGTAAGCTGAAATTTCGCCGCCGCGCCGCGTAAATTTGCGCCTAAGCTTAAGATGTTTCAGCGCGCAGGCCGCGATTAATTTTGCTTTCATTTTTAATACGTATAATTTCGTAACAAAATTTCAAGGATAAAATTTGAAAGATATATCGCTGATTTTGCTTGCCGCGGGCGATTCGAGCAGGTTTGGTCTCCCCGTCAAAAAGCAGTGGCTGCGCGTGGGCGAGTTGCCGCTTTGGCAATACGTCGCGCAAAATATCGCGCGGGCGCACCCATTTAAAAAGATCGTAATCGCCGTAAATGAGGAGGACGTGAGCTATTGCGAGCGCCTCTATGCGTGCAGCCTAGCCTCGGCGCGCGGCGAGAGTGCGGAGTGCGACACGAGCGAGTATAAATTTCAAAGCGAGCAGGACGAGGTCGAATGCAACGCGTATGAATGCGGCTCTGCAAATTTAAAATTTCACTTTGCCCCCGGCGGCGCAAATCGCCAAAGCTCGCTAAAAAATGCTCTGAAACTCGTAGATAGCGAGCTCGTGCTCGTAAGCGACGTAGCCCGCGCGCAAATTTCGCCCGAGCTGATCTCCTCGCTGATACGAAATTTAGGCAGCGCGGACTGCATCAGCCCCTATCTTGGCGTAAATGACACGACCTATCTCGGCGAGCGCATTGTGGAGCGAGAGGAGCTGCGCCTCATCCAAACGCCACAGCTTTCGCGCACGGCGCTACTTAAAAAGGCGCTTGAAGGAAGCGAAATTTTTACCGATGACAGCGCGGCAGTCGGTAGCACGGGCGGACGGTTGGAATTTATAAAAGGCGAAGCGGGCGCGCTTAAGATCACGCGCGTAAGCGATCTGGCGACGCTAAATTTAAAACCCTGCTCGCGCGATATATTCTGCGGCACGGGTTACGACGTGCATGCGCTTGAAAAAGGCGCGGGCATCGTGCTTGGCGGCGTGAAAATTCCATGCGAGTTCGCGCTGATCGCGCACAGCGACGGTGATGTAGCGATCCACGCCCTAATCGACGCTATCTGCGGCGCAGCGATGCTGGGCGACATCGGCGAGCTCTTCCCCGATAGCGACGCTAAATTTAAAGGCGCGGACAGCAAGGAGTTGTTACGAAAGGTAATGCGGCGCGTCAGAGGCTACGGCTATGAGCTCGTAAATGCCGATATTACGATCATCGCACAACGCCCGAAGATCGGCGCTTACAAAGCGCAGATGCAGGAGGTTTTAAGCGAAATTTTAAACTACGCGCGCGTCAATGTCAAAGCGACCACGACCGAAGGGCTAGGATTTACGGGCAGAAGCGAGGGTATCGCCGCGCAGGCTGCGGTAAGCTTGAAATTTTACGACTGGCAAAAGCACGCAGCAAAGGCGCAGGACGTATGAAAATTTTAATAATCGAGAGCGAAAGCTATCTTGCTCAAAGTATCGCAAACAAGCTCGGTGCGCTGGGGCATGAATGCACCAACGCGGCGAGTTTGGCGACCGCGGCTGGCCTTGCGGAGGAGTTTGAGGCGGTACTGCTCTCTACGAGCTGGAGCGGCGCGAGCTTTTATCCGCTGATCGAGAAATTTAGGCGCTCGATCATAATTTTGATGGTCGCCTACGTCGATAGCGAAACGGTGCTAAACCCCGTAAAAGCGGGCGCGACGGATTATATCCAAAAGCCATTTATGATAGAGGAGCTCATCAAAAAGATCGAGCACTACGCGCAGTTTCGCTCGCTAAAAGATACCAACGACGCTCTGAGCGCGCTTTTGAGCGAGGCTGCCGCGTCGTGCAAGATAGCGCCAGAGCGGATAGCGCGCATAAAATTTCCGCTGCTGCTAAGAGACGGCGATGCGGCGGCGCGGGCGGCGGCGATATTTAAGATCGCAAATTTTTTAAAATCCCCCATTAAAATTTTAAACGCGCAGAACACGGCTCTTCTGCACGAGCAGCCCAAAAGCCTGACAATCTTTTACGTGAAGGATTTTGGCGCCCTAAACGGCGCGCAGAGGGATGAAATTTTAAAAAAAGCAGAAAAAGCCAGGCTAATCGCAAGCTCTGAGGGCGTGCATATAAAGGGCTTTGCGGATGAAATTTCACTCGCCGAAAG
>CALHQN010000286.1 GCA_938036585.1 uncultured Campylobacter sp. | reverse complement strand
TTTGTAGTAGCGAATTTCTGCTTCAGTTTCTTGACCGGCACAATGAAGAAGAAATATCCAAAAGATCTGAAAAAGGATCAATACGCCCAAAAATTCGGCAATTTTTATTAGAGGAGTGTCTGCTTTAACGCCGTCTAGAGACATTATTGCGAATAGGATCGCAAAAAAGGCGGCTATACTGAGGTAGTAATATCTATTAAAAGCTCTAGCGCACGCTTTTTGTTCGGTTAAAGTTTGCGAAATAGCATCTTGCAAAGAAGGCGACATATCTATCCTTGATAAAAATTTCGCCCGTATTGTAGCGAAATTTAGTGGAATTCATAAAGAGCGAATTCCGCCGCATAATTAATAGTCGAAATCGGAGCTTAATTTACGCAGTCCTTACGGCGTAAATTTTAAAATCTTACTATTCTGAAAACAATTCGCACCGGATTTAAAATTTAACGTATCGCGTAAGCTTATATTTCACGCGAGCCGCCTTTGTAAATTTGCGTTCAAATTTTGCGATCACAGCACCCTGAGGTTGTCTGAGAGGAAATACATAAAAATCCCGAGCCCGAACATGACGAAAAGCCCCAAAAATTCGACGTAAAGCTTCAGGCTTACGAGCCGCTTTGAGCTTAGCTCGTTTGCTTTCGCGCCGAAAAGCGCGGCTAAAAATATCACGACGCTCATTCCAAAACCGATGAAAAGCGCACTTGCGACACTAAGCGCGAAGCTTCCGAGGCTGAAGGCAAGCACGAAAATAAGGATCGTACCTGGGCAGGGCACGAGCGCCGCCGCAAGCGCGATAAGCCACTCTTGCCCTTTCTCGCCGCCGCAGGTCGCGCCATTTTGTAGCGAGCGAGATGAGGGTTGACTGCTGAAATTTGCAGAATTTAGGGCCTTTTTTTGCTCGTTTTGGCTAGGCGAGTTTTCTTCTAGGCTCGCATTTAAATTTAAATCTAAATTTAGCTCTGCCGTTGCGGCGTCGCCTGAATTTTTAGTATCCAAATACTGCGCGGATTCGTCGCTTTCAATTTTAAATTTAGAAAATTTATAGCTCTTTGACGCCGCGTGAGCGGAATTTCCAGCGTTTGCAAATGCCGTATTTTTTAAGCGGGCGTCCGTTTCTGCGGTCTTTGCGACGGAAGCGCAGGCGGCGCAGGAGCAGCCCGCATCGTGGCGGGCGCCCGATCTTACGCGGCGAGCCTTGTCGTAGATGATGAGCGCCGTTATGACGATGATCAGAAGCGCCGAAATTTTCGTGGTGATCGAGGCGGAGTTTGCAGAGACGAGGCCCGCGACGTTTTGCAGCACGAACATGCTCGCGCTTACTAAAACGAGCGCCCCCAAGACGTGCAGAAGCCCGATTTTAAGGGCAAATCCGAAGGCCTTGACGTAGCTGCCGCCATGGGCTAAGAAATAGCTCGCAGTTAGCAGCTTTGCGTGCCCCGGGCCCGCCGCGTGGAAAAAGCCGTATATGAAAGAAAGCGCTAAGACCCATAGGATGGTGTTTGCGCTTGCATGCTCGCTGCTTGCGCGAAATGCCGTTTTGAGGCTTTTCATAAAATCAACCGTCTTTTGCGCGACAAACCCCAGCGCAGCCTCTTCGTGCGGCTCGCTTGAAATGTCGCCGCTACCGGATACGGCGCCGTTTTTGCTCGCGCTATTTTGCGCTAAATTTAAAGAGCTCTCTTCGGGCGGAGTCGCGAGATTTTGCGTAGAATGCGAGGAATTTAAAGAATTATCTCGTCTCGCCGCCAAATTTTGCCCCGCGCCTTTATCTACAGACGGCGCAGAATTTGCGGATTCGTTAGAATTTATCGCAGCGCTCCTGTCGCCTCCGTTTTGCGCTAAATTTGAATCATCGCCTAAAGAAGCTGCGGCGTTTTCGCCGTTTTTCGCGGCGCTCTCTAAGCTTTCGCTGCCGAAGCGGTTGGAATTTGCGGGATCACCTTTTGCTTGCGCGTCCTTTTTGGCGGCTTTATTAATCTGCGCGATAGCATCCGAAGCGGCGATATTTTTTTGCGCCTGCGCAGTCGCCTCCGAAACGATGTCGCCGACCGATCTTTGGTTTGATTTGCGCGCAGAGCCCATATTTGGCTGCTTGGCTTGCCCGCTCTGCGCAAGTTTATCTTCCGAGCCTGTAAGATCCTGCTCGCTAGATGCAAGAACATCCTGCGTTAAATCGGAGCTCGGCGCGCTTGAAATCGGCGGTTTTTTCTCTGCAAGCTTGGGCTTTTCGCCGCTAAATTCTATAAAGGTGGCGGCTAAATTTGAATTGGGCTTCGCTACAAAGCCATTGCCAAGATCAAATGGCTTGTCGTCAACCATTTTGAAATTGAAAAACCCCTGATCGTCGTTAATGGAAATTTTAAGAACGCGGCCGTTTCGCAGCTCGAAGCCGACCTCTTGATCGAACTCGAACGCAAGCCTACCCTTTTTGATGAGGCTTTTTGCGTTTTTAAAATTTCCCTTGATCTGCGTGCCTACGAGGTTGCTAAGTGCGGGCTTTGCGCTTTTCGGCGCTTGATCGTAAAATTCCGCCTCGCAAAGATAATTTTTCGGGCTTAGATAATCGGTCATCGCCTTGGTGATTTCCGCAAGCTCGCTACTTTCGAACTTGCCATTGGAATTTATGTCGTAAGTCTGCATTATAACGTCGGTGAAATTTTGAGAGAAGAGCCACGAAAAGTGCAGGCTTCTGATCTTGCCGTCCTGTGCGACGGGGGCGATGCTAACGTGCGCAGTGGGCGTGTATAGGGCGCACAGAGCGCACGCAAATATCCGCGAGCTAAAGATCGCGGATAAAAGTAAAATTTTAATAAATTTCATCAACTACAAATTTTCTCCGAAAACGTCAATCGTCTTTTTCATCGTCTCGTACCAATCTAGCGGTAGCTGATCGATCTCTATCACCTTTGCGCCCGTCTGTGCGGCGATGGTTTGCGCTGCCTTTTTGGAAAACTGCGGTGCGACGAAAATCACCTTGATCTTCTCCTCTTTGGCTTCCTCAATTAGCTCAGCCAAATCCGCAGGCTTAGGCTCTTTGCCCTCCACTTCGACTGCGATCTGCTCCAAATCGTATCGGTGCGCGAAATAGCCCCAAGACGGATGATAAACCATAAATTTCTTTCCCTTGACGCCCGCTAATTTTTGCTTTGCGTAAGCGTCCAGCTCGTCAAGCTTTTTGGCAAATTTATCGAAATTTGCTTCGTAAATTTTAGCATTCTTAGGATACTGTTTGGTTAACGCGTCTTTAATATTTTTAGCTTGAATTTTTACAAGCTGCGGATCGAGCCAGATATGCGGATCTAAGCCGTCATGGTGATGATGGTGCTCGGCGTGGTCGTGATGCTCTTTTTCATCGTGATCGCGATGCTCTTTGTGCTCCTTCTCATCGTGGTGCGCGCTATGATCGTGAGCGTCGTGTTCGTCATGATGGTGTGCTGCCATAGCCATCTTTCCGATACCCTCTTCAGTGCGGATTATCTTCATCTTCGGATACGCTGCGGCGAGCTTCGGTAGCCAAATTTCATCAAATTCTATACCGACCGCAAAATACAGATCGCTGTTTTGCACCATCTTCATCTCCGAAGGCTTGGGCTCGTATGTGTGCGGATCGGCGCCCTTGCCGACCATCGTATTTACCTGTAGCGTATCGCCCGCGATCTGCTCGACGAAATACTTCGTCGGAAGTATGGTCGTACTGACCGTAGGTTTGGCAAACAATGCGCAACTCATCGCAAAAAGCGCGAAAACAATCTTTTTCATAAAATTCCTTTCCGAAAAAATTGCGAAAGTATATCGTATGCAACTTAGTTGCAACTTAATATAAATTTATCTAAATTTCGCTATCATCGCTCAAATTTTAAAAAAGGCGCAAAATGGATCCCAAAGATTTTTTAGCGAGCCATGATATCGCTTACACGGCGCTTCGCGGCCAGATCGTGAAAATTTTAAACGACAAAAAAGCCCCGGTAAGTTGCGACGAGCTAGTTGAGATTACGGGTGCGAATAAAACCACGATCTATCGCAATATTGCGCTTTTGGAAGAGAAAAATTTAATAATCGCGAGCGAAAATAATCACAAGAGCTTTTACGAGCTAAGCAGCAGCGCAAAAGCCTATTTCGTCTGTGAGAATTGCCACAAGATGGAGGAAATTTCGATGCCCGCTCTGCCGCAAAAAAACGTCAAAAGCGTGCTCGTGCGCGGTCTGTGCGACGAATGCGGCGGCTGATAGGAAGCGGCGCGCGATTTAACGGATTTTTATAAAAGAAACGATATAATCCGAGCATTTCATATTTTAAAAGGGAAAAATTTCAGTGAATAAAAACGATACTATCAAAGCCATCGAGAAGTTTGTAAATTCTCAAGAGATGACGATGTTCCGCCTGAAAAAGGGTATCTACGGCGACGCCATGAAAAATCTCGATCAGGTTTTTATTCCATATAAAGAATTCGCCGATTTTTTTAAAAATCCCGCAAATAGGCTACAGGAGCTGCTGGGAAATATCGCGTACGAGTCGATTTTGAGCTTTACCGACTCGGGGCTTGCGCACTGCGAAAAGATTCATAATCTTTATTTCACGGAGGCGAAAGGTTTTTTCAAAAGCGGACTGAAGTATATCGAGCCCGATGCCGCGACCAGGGAGAAGGCGAAGGGCTACTACGACAAACTGCTGGAAAATAACGAAAAGCTAAACGAATATATCAGCATAGGCTTGCAGAGGCTTCACGGCTTGGAAGCAAAGCTATTTGAATAATCCGATCTTTGAAATTTTAAAAATTTGCAAATTTGTAAAGCAAAATAACATAAAAATAATCTCAACTCACTCAGGAAAGGACGGTACTATTGGAGCGATTGTAGGTAAAATTTGCGGCGTTAGTGTGGTTCGCACTAGGCATTTGCAGCTGCCTATAACATCGCCCTTACCTTACAACCTAAGTACAAAAGTAGTCGGCGTGTGCGACTCAGTATGCGAGGATCTTATAAAAAGAGGCGTGAAAAAGGAAAAAGTCGTCAAAATTTATACAGGCATCGATACGCAAAAGTATACACCAGAATTTAAGATAAATATGAAAAAAGAATTTGGCCTAAGTGACGATGTAGTAGGCATTTGTATTGTGGCGGTGCTAAGAGCAGCTAAAAATCATAAGCTCTTAATCGATGCATTTAGCGAGTTAAATTTAGAAAAATCAGCCCTTTTTATCGTAGGCGATGGCCCGCAAAATAAAAATTTACACGAATATATAAAAGATAAAAAAAATATCTTTATGCTTGGCAATAGAACCGATGTGAACGATTTTTTAGGCTCACTTGATATCTGTGTGTTGCCTTCAGATATGGAGGCTATCGGTGGAGCGTTGCTTG
>CALHQN010000285.1 GCA_938036585.1 uncultured Campylobacter sp. | reverse complement strand
CACACCGCGGCGTACGACTCTATGATCGCAAACTATATGAACGAGCGCTTTAACGGCGGCTTCGGCGCGAAAAAATTTATCACGGGCAGCAAGGTATTCGATACTCGCTACGGCGAAAATCCGCATCAAAAGGGCGCGCTGTACGAGTTCGAGGACTTTTTTAGCAAGCACTTTAAGAGCCTAAAGGGCGAGGCGAGCTTTAACAATATGACCGATATGCACGGCGCGCTGATGCTCGCTAGCAGCTTTGGGGAGGCACCTGCGGTAGCGATCTGCAAGCATGCCAATCCATGCGGCTTTGCCGTGAAGGGGAGCCTGCTTGAAAGCTACACCGAGGCGCTAAAATGCGACCCCGTCTCGGCATACGGCGGCGTCGTGGCGATAAACGGCGTTTTGGACGAGGAGCTAGCGCATAAAATCAATGAAATTTTTGTCGAAGTTATCCTTGCTGCCCGCGTTACGCCCGCGGCGCTTGCGGTATTTGAAAAGAAGAAGCGTATTAAAATTTTCGAGCAGGGCGGGGAGTTTTTAATGCGCGAAAACGACAAGTATGATTTTAAATTTATCGACGGCGGCTTTGTGTATCAGCAGCGCGACTACGTGGGCGCGGGCGAGGTTGCAAACGGCCGCTGCGTCACCAAGCGCGCGGCGAGCCAGAGTGAGCTTGACGATCTAAAAATCGCGTGGCAGATCGCCGCGCTTACGAAGAGCAACTGCGTGGTTTACGTCAAAAATCGGGCGATGGTCGCGATCGGCATGGGTATGACGAGCCGCGTGGACGCCGCGCGTGCGGCAGTAGCAAAGGCGCGCGACGTGGGCGTCGATCTGAGCGGCTGCGCGCTTGCCAGCGAGGCGTTTTTCCCGTTTAAAGACAGCATCGAGATCGCCCATGCTGCGGGCGTCGCGGCGGTGGTGCAGCCTGGCGGCAGCATCCGCGACGATGAGGTGATCGCAAGCGCCGACGAGTTCGGCATGGCGATGTATTTTACGGGAGTGCGCCACTTTTTGCACTAAAATTTGCTCACTACAAAGCGCGCGCGATATAAATTTGACTGCGCTCTGCTACGTGGCGGAGGCAGTGCGAATCCGACTGTTCGCGCTTCGTTATACTACTGCACGGCGCGGGTTTTGGCTACGCGGCATACCGCTTCGTGGCGGGTGCGGCGCAGTTTAAATTTAATCACTCGCCGCTCCTGAATGGTCGCGAAATTTTATCTAGCGGCCGCGGCGCGAAAATTTTAAATTTAATCGCGCAGAAGCTAAAGCGCGATAATGCTCTAAACTACAGGCCTGATCAGATTATCACCAACGTAGGCGCCAAGCACTCGCTATTTAACGCCTTTAACTGCATCTTAAAC
>CALHQN010000284.1 GCA_938036585.1 uncultured Campylobacter sp. | reverse complement strand
AAATGCTTGATTTACCGACATTGGGCTTACCCACAATCGCTACTTTAAAGCCCTCGATCAACCCCTTTCGGCTGCGGCTGATGCGAGTGATTTTTTCTAGCGAAGCGATATTTTGACTAAGCATTTCTTGCGAGTCTTGCAGCACGTCAGAAGGCAGATCTTCCTCCGCGTAATCTATGCAAACCTCGACAAAAGCCAGCGTCGTAACCAGAGCCGCTCGCAGATCGCCTATAAAGCCCTCAAGCTCGCCGCGCAGATTTCTAGCTAAAATTTTAGCCGCACTTTGCGAGCGCGAGTTTATGAGATCGCTTATGGCTTCGGCTTTGCTAAGATCCATTTTATCGTTCAGAAAAGCTCGCTTGCTAAACTCGCCCGGATGCGCTATGCGAGCGCCCAGCGATACCGCCGCTTCAAGAGCTAGAGAGGATGCGACGAAGCCGCCGTGAGTTTGGATCTCGACTACGTCCTCGCCGGTAAAGCTGTGGGGGGATTTGAAATATATCAGTATCGCCTCGCCGAAAATTTCGCCGCTTGCGTCAAAAAGATCGGCAAGCGTCGCGCGGCGCGGCTCAAGGTAGCTGCGATGCGAAATATCTAACGCAATACGCAGAGCATCGCTACCTGAAATTCTAACTATGCAGATTCCGCCGATACCGTGAGCCGTAGCGATAGCGGCGATAGTTTCGTTCATCGTTAGCTTTTTTCGTCTACGATGACGATTTTGCCGTTGCGCGTGGATTTTATACCGACTATGCGATCAGGATAGGCCTGCTTTAGCTTATCGGCTACGATTTTAACGAACGCTCCGTCAAAGCTCTTAGTCACGATACGCTCATCGCCTGATTTTTGTACGAGCGCATCGACGTAAGAGTCGATAAATTTTCTTTGATTTTGTAAAAATTCCGCGACTTCAAATACGACTGCGAGGTTATATCTGATGCTGATCCAATTATAGATCATATACGAAAGCGCCTTGTAGCGGTGTCCCTCTTTGCCTATCAAAAGCGCGCTATCCTCGCCGTCAAGCTTGATATAAATGCTGTTTTCGTCGATTTTGCTGACTTCGCTCACTTCGATCTTAAACTCGCTCGATTTGAAAAGCGCCGAGAGCTTTTCTTTGATCTCGATTAAATTTTCATCGGTTACGACGGCTTTTTGCTTTTCTTTGCGGTGTTTAGGATGTGCAGTGCGCGGGCTTTGCGGCTCCGATTTGTCGCTTTGCTTTTTCTCCGCTTTGCCGGCTTTACTTTGCGGGGCGTTAAGTTCCGGATTTTCGCTAAATTTTTCCCCTTCTAAAACAGCTTCGATTACGGCGTTTTTCTTAAAAAAGCCCAAAAATCCACCGCTTGGATGCTGCAAGACGCGCACGTTAAGCTGCGTCACCGAGCATCCAAGCGCATTAGCGGCTCTGTTGTAGGCGTCTTTTAAATTTTCAGCTTTGATTATCATGATTTTTTCTCCGCTACTTGAGCTCGTTTATGCCTTGCAAAGGCCTTGTTTATGACGTATTGCTGAATGATCGAGCAGAAGTTATTGACCGTCCAATACAGCGTCAGACCCGCAGGGAACATCACGAAAAATACTGTAAAAATAAGCGGCAAGAATTTCATCATCTTCTCTTGCATCGGATCGGTAAAGGTAGTCGGTGTGATCTTCTGCTGCAAAAACATCAAAATTCCCATCGTAATCGGCAGGATATAGTATGGATCTTTAAGCGATAGATCGTGAATCCACAGCGCCCATTCAGCGCCCTTTAGCTCGATCGCGTTAAGTAAGACGCGGTAGATCGCGAAAAATACCGGGATCTGAAGCAGTATCGGCAAGCAGCCGCCCATCGGATTGGCGCCATTTTTCTTATACAGATCCATCATATGCATCTGCAGTTTTTGCTTATCGTCCTTGTATTTCTCCTGAAGCTCCTTCATCTTAGGCGCCAGATCTTTTAGCTTGTTCATCGATAGCATTCCCTTGTAGCTTAGCGGAAATAGGATTAAGCGGATGATGAGCGTAAGCACGACGATCGACCAGCCCCAGTTGCCGATGTAGCCGTGCAGCCAGTTTAGAAATTTAAACATCGGGCGGGCGATAAAGGTAAACCAGCCGTATTCGATGATATTGGTAAGAACCGGATCTATCGAATTTAGCGTCGCATGATCCTTCGCTCCCAAATATCCCGTGACGCTAAAATCGCCATTTGAGCGGATGAATGCCTGCGAAATTTTATCCGCGTCGGTCACGGTCACATCCATATTGTTTCCATAAAACAGCGTCGTGTAGTATCGATCCGAGCTCGCCGCGATATTGGCGTTGCTTATTCGCTCGTTGCTATCCACGTCGCCGTCTTTGAAAATTTCAATGTTCTCTTTAGTGCTTTGCGAATCGGTAAAAAATGAGGTAAGCTTATCAAAAATTCCGACCTCGCCAGGCTTTCCGACGATGACTCCGTGAATAGTGTAGCTATCCACTTCGACGTTCGGACGAGAGCCCGGAGTGATGAAATAAGGCGCGCCGCCGTTTAATTTCACATCCAGCTTGTAGCTGCCGTTCGGGAAAAAGATCAAATTTTTAGTTATAGTTACCGAGCCCAAATTTTGAATTAAGCTCACGCTAGCTTCGCCGTTTCGCACGTCCAGCTCGCTAGATGAAGCGCTGTAAGGAGTATCGAAAGCCATCGCGTTTAATGCCGCGTCCTCAAAGCGCACCTCAAGCGGCTTAGAGTGAGATTTGACATCGATTAAATTTAGAGCCTCGCCGTTTCCGTCACGAAATTTCACATCGTTTAGCAGATACGAGCTTATGCGACCGAGCCCGTCGATCGTGAAATTTGCCTCTTTACCGATCACGCGTACTAACGGCGCGGAGGCGGAATTTGCGCCCTGCGCGCCAGCGGCGGCGGAAGTTTGCGGAGCGGCCGTATTTTGCGCGCTCTGTGCCGCGGTCGCATTCGCCTCCATCGAGGCGCGAATTTTTGATAAATAAAAATGATCGTAGGCGACAAAAAATATAAGCGCGAGTGCCACTGCGATGGCGAGGCGTTTTGATTGAGGTAGTTTATCCAGCACTATTTCTCTCCTGCTAGTATGATATAGTATCTATTTTTTTTATATGGTATGAACCAAAGCTTAAATTCCTGCGCGCGCGCGTTAAAGCGGCTTTCGCAGGTTTTTGAAAATACACAAAATTTAAAATTTCGCGTGATTATCGGATGGTCTATGCCGCCTTTAAACAGCGGATTGCACCTTAAAATTCTAGCGGCCGTAGCGCAAAGAGCGCGGAAAAGACCGTTAAATTTAAACTCATAAAGGGCGTATTGCGAACAGCTCGGATAGTAGCGGCAGCAGCGCGGAAACGCGGGCGAAATGAATTTTCTGTAAAACCCGATTGCGGCTATAAAAAATTCCTTCATTTTGCCGCTCCGATCTTTTTAAACGCCCATTTTAAATTTCGTTCCAGCTCGCTAAAACTCATATCGATCATCTGTTTTTTCGCGATCAGTATAAAAATGCCGCTATCGATGGAATTCTGCTGATTATAAAACGCGGCGCGCAAACGTCTTTTGGCGCGGTTTCGCGTGACCGAATTGCCTATTTTTTTACTGGCGACCGCGCTAAATTTACGCTCCTCGCTCGCTAAAAAATACACGACAGCGCATTCGCAATGCCACTTTGCCGCACTTTTATAAACTTCCGAAAAAACCCTGCTATCGCTTATCGCAGCAAATTCGCCTACGCAGCCAATCTTCTTCTGCCTTTAGCGCGTCTTGCGCTTAAAACTCTGCGGCCGTTTTTTGTTTTCATACGGACGCGAAAGCCGTGAGTGCGCTTTTTAGGGGTATTGTGGGGTTGGTACGTTCTTTTCATAACTGTTCCTTAAAGAAAATGTAAAGCGAAGATTTTATATAAATTTTACTTAAAAAGCGATAAACGAGCGCGGGGATTTTAGCGTCTTTTTGAATTGCCGCGTAGCTTTTGATTTCGCATTTTAAGCTCCCGCGCCGCCCTGTCGTTTTGCTCTCTTATGCTCTGCATCTTGTCCTTTTCGGGAGGAAAATTTTGCAAGCCGCGGTTTTGCTCGCCGTGCGAGCCGCCGCGCTCTAAATTATCTTGCAAAATTTTACCCTCGCTTTCGATCTTGCGGCGGTTTTGCAAAATTTCGCGGCGGTGCTCCTCAAAGCCGCTTCCTTTGAAAGTGCAGTCGTATTCCGCCGCAAATGTCGCGCCGCAAAATAGCAGAAATATCAGAATTTCTTTCATTTGCGTCTAAATTTACCCGCCATCGCGCGATAGATCGCCGCTTCGTTTTGCAGCGTCAAATATTTTTGATTCAGCTCGCTGATCTTTGCATCCACCGCGTCAGTGCGCGCTTCGAGCATATCTTTTAGCTCGCTTGAGCCCGCTTCGTATTTAGCGGCGTAAAGATCGGCGATACGCGCCTTCTCGTCGTATGCGGCGCTTAAATTTTTAAGAGTAGCCAAATTTATCTCGTAAATTCTATATAAATTTAGAACCTCATTAGTCGCGGTCGAGAGCGTTTGCTCGTAATTGACTACGTTTTTTCTAAAGTCAATCTCCGAAATTTTAAGTCGGTTTTCAAGTCGCGCGTAGTCCAAAAACGGTAAGCTAATGCTAACGTTGCCGCTTAAGAAATTTAGCTTAAAGCTATCGTCGGCGCGACCGGCTTGCCCGCTACTTAGCCCGGCGCCTAAATTTATGCTAGGGAAGAAATTTAGCTGCGCGGTTTGGTTATCGTAAAAACTGGAATTTAGCCGCGAAATCGCCGCGCGGATATCAGGGCGATTTGATAGCGCGGTATACGGCACGTCCAAATCGACGCCTTGAAATTTAATCGAGCTGATCGAGTTGGTATTGTCGTTAAACTGCATGCTCGAGGAGATCAGATTTCTCATATATTTTCTATTATCCTCGATATTTTTCTGAATCTCCAAGACCCTATTTTCAAGCCCTAAGATACTATTTTTGATCTGCCTATAATCGAGCTGCTCGGACTTGCCGTAGTCGTATTTGGCCTTGATTATCTTTTCGATCTCGCGGTAATCGCTTAAATTTTGTCTAGTCCATTTTAGCGAGTCGTTTAGATACAGCATCTCAAAGTATCCGCTTACGACGGAGTTTATCAGCGTAAGGCGTGCGTTTTCAAGATCGAATTCGCTGGCCTTCGCGCTCCACTCGCTGGAATTTACAGCCGAGCGAATTTTTCCGAAAAGATCGAGCTCGTAGCTTACGTTAAAGCCAGAGCTGTATGTTTTGCTCCAATTTGAGCTCGTGCTGATATCGCGACCTCTGCTGCCACCTACCGATCCGCTTAGCGTAGGAAATAGATCCGCGCGATTTAGCCCTAAATTTGCATAAGCGCTCTCGACGTTAAGAGCTGCGGTTTTTAGATCATAATTGTTCGTAAGCGCCTGATCTACGAGTTTGTTCAGATACGATTCGTTATATTTTTTGTACCAAAGCGTATCGATCTGATAAGTCGCGTTTTCATCCTTAAAATTTTGCTTAGGTTCATATTTGATCTCGCCTTGATTCGAGGCGCAGCCACCGATAAAAACGGCCAAAACGCCGCTTAAAATTACTTTGGAATTTATCATTTTCTCTCCTTGGTTATTCTTGTGCTAAAGCATCTATCGGATTTAATCTGCTGGCGTTTCTTGCCGGCAGATAGCCGAAAACTATGCCGATCGCGGATGACGCCGCAAAGGCGATCACGAAAGGCGCGGTAGTAAATTTCATCGCAAAATCCGGGCTTATGGTATTAAACGCAAATCCAAGCGCCAAAGCGATTAAAATTCCCAAAGCTCCGCCTAGCGAGCAAAGCAAGATCGCCTCTATCAAAAACTGCTGCAAGATATTGGATTGCTTTGCGCCGATCGCCATTCTGATACCGATCTCGCGCGTGCGCTCGGTAACGCTTACGAGCATTATATTCATCACGCCGATGCCGCCGACGACGAGCGAGATCACCGCGATCGATGAGATCAAAATCGTCATCGTGCTAGTGGTGCTTTGTATGGTCTTTTTGATAGTGTCGGAATTTAAAGTGTGAAAATCTTTCGTCTTGTGTCTTTGGATGAGCAGCTGCGTAAGGCTCTCCTCGGCTATGTGCGCATCGACGTCGTCTTTTATTTTGACGGTGATGGAGCTGATCTTTCGCTCGCCGCTGATTTTGTTCATCACGGTCGAATACGGCGCGTAAATTCTTAAACTCTCGCTGCTTCCGAAGACATTTTTGTCCCTGCCCGTAACGCCGATAACCTTAAGCGGCCTGCCCAAAAAGAAGATCGTTTTGCCGATAGGGTTCGTATTTTTAAAGAAGGTTTTTTTAGTATTCGGATCGATGATGACTACAGATTGCGAATTTTTAATATCGCTCTCGCTGAAATTTCTACCCTCTTTGATCTGTATGCCGTTAACGGCTAGGGAATGGACGCTGCCGCCGCGCAAAAGGCCTCTGGAGTTTAAATTTGCATAGGTTATCATACCGCTTGCGGAGGCGTTGGGCGTAGCGTAATCGACGTATGGCTGGCGCGCTAAGACCGCAGAATCGTTTATCGTAAGCGTGCTTACGAAGCCTGCACGCACGTCGCCGAAATTTTTACCAGGGAAAATATCGATCGTATTGGTGCCGATCTCGCTGATCTCGGATAAAATTTTCTCCTCCGAGCCCTTACCTAAGGCCACTACGCAGATAACCGAGGCGATGCCGATGATGATGCCTAGCATCGTCAAAATCGATCGTAGTTTGTGCGAAAATATCGCGCTAACCGACATTTTAAAGCTTTCGATGAGCTGATCTTTATGCAAGATGAAGGAATTTTTCGTCTTAAACGGCTCCTTTTTGAGCTCAAAAACGCGCTTGGCTTTCCTGCGGTCGCTTAAAATTTTACCGTCTTTGATCTCGATGATGCGATCTGCAAATTCCGCGATATGCGCATCGTGCGTGACTATGATGATGGTGTGGCCCTCTTTGTGCAGCGCCGTTAAAATTTCCATCACCGTCTCGCCGCTTTTGCTATCGAGCGCGCCGGTAGGCTCGTCCGCTAAAATCACTTCGCCGCCGTTTATCAGAGCGCGGGCAATACTTACGCGCTGCTGCTGCCCGCCGCTAAGCTTGCTCGGCAGGCTCTTAGTGCGGTCGCTAAGCTCCAGCTTGTTTAAAATTTCCACCGCGCGCTTGTTCCGCTCGCTAGCTCCTACGCCCGCATACACCGCAGGTAGCGAGACGTTTGCAGTCGCGTCCATCGTAGCGATGAGATTGTATTTTTGAAAAACAAAGCCGAATTTTTTGCTTCTGAGCATAGCAAGCTCGTCGCTGCTAAGGTTTACGACTTCGCGGCCTTCGATCTTGTAGCTTCCGCTGCTCGGCGTATCGATACAGCCGATTATGTTCATCAGCGTCGATTTTCCGCTTCCGGATTGCCCGATTATCGATATAAACTCGCCCGCTTCGATATTTAAACTTACGTCCTTTAGTACGTGGATTTCGTTATCGCCGAGAATGAATTTTTTGTTTATATCTTTAAGCTCTAGCATCTTCACACCATAAAATTTTAACTAAAACACCATCGGAGGCCCGTCCATATTTAACGGCGCGGCTTTTCCGTCGGCTATAAGTACCTCGTCTTTTTCATCCAAACCGCTTAAAATTTCAGTATTCAAATCATCGCTGACGCCCGTTTTTACGTATCGCTGTTCAGACTCTTTGCCGTTAAGCACCGTGACGTAATCGCCTCCCGCGTCGCGCTTGATAACCGAGGTAGGTAGATAGCTCGTATTGTTCGCTTCGCTTACGATTATGTTGTTTTCGGTCGTCATTCCGATCTTTAAAAAATCATTTTCATTGTCTACGAGCATCTTTGCGTAAAAATAGATCGCACTGTCGCTGCTGCTCGAAGAATAGGACGACCCGCTAGAGGTTTTATCGTAAGTCCCGTCGCTAAGCGTGGTAAGACCCGGATCGATCTTGTAAATTTTAGCCTTTTTGATATTATCCAGATCCGATAGTATGGAGTATTCTACGTCCATTCCAACCTTTACTTTGGATATATCACCCTCTGCGATCTGCATCTTGATCTCCATCTTGCTTAGATCGGCGATCTTTACGATCGTAGGCGTAGTTTGGTTGGAATTTACCGTTTTGCCCTCCTCTACCGGCATCGAAACGATCGTGCCGCTTATCGGAGCCGTGATCTTGGTGTAGCCGAAATTTGTCTCCGCCGTGCTTAGCTGAAGTTTGGTCTGCTCGATCTGCGCCTCGATCTGCTTCTGCTCGGCTTCTTTTAAAGCGGCGCTATTTTTGGCGTTTTCCACAGCCTCTTTGGAAGCGGCGTTTCTTTTATACAGCTGCAGCTCGCGGTTATACTGCGTTTTGGCGTTCGCCGCGGCGATCTTTGCCGAAGCTAAATTTGCTTCGTGGATTAGAAGCTGCGCCTTTTGCTGCGCGATCTCGTTTTCTTGAGTGACGGAATCGATCTGTGCGATCATATCGCCCTTTTGAACCTTATCGCCAACTTTGACGTAGAGCTTTTTGATCTGACCGCTTACCTGCGCGCCCACGTCTACCAAATCCCTGGCATAAACCTCTCCCGCAGCCGTCACCGTGCCTCTAATATTGCCCTTCTCAAGCCTGGTGGTAAGGGCCTTCGGCGCCTCTTCTTGCTTAAAAAATTTGCCGTATAAGAAGTATATCGCAATGACGATGAGCAGGATAAAGGCGATAAATTTCAAGGTTTTTTTCATTTTGCCAACTTCAAATAAAATAAGGGCTAATTCTAATGTAAAAATATAAAATTTTAGTTAAATACTAAATTCTTTGCTCGCGCAGGGCGTAAAATTTCATGATCTTTTTATGCAAAATAAGCGAAACATAAATCAGCGCCGAGCCCGCAAGCAGGCGCGCTATATCGGCGTCCTTTTGCCAAAACACTAAATTTACGACGATCGCTGCGGGAATGAGCGCGTTATTCATAATCGCAAGCACGCCGCTATCGACCTCGCACGCGCCTTTGTTCCACAAAAAATACCCTAAAGCGCTGGCTACCGTGCCCAGATACACGATCACCGCGCCCTGCGAGAAGCTAGGATTAAATTTAGAAAAATCTCCGAGCACGATCGCAGCAATCGCCGTAACCGCGGTAGCTCCGACAAAAAAATAGCCGAAAAGCTCCTTCTGCTCGCTAAAACCGTGGCGCTCAAGCATAAATTTATACGCGCTCTGTCCGAGTCCGAAGCATAAATTTGCGCCTTGCACGAGCAAAAAGCCCGTCAAAAACTCTGAGCTTATCGCGCCGAATTTTATCACCAAAGCCCCCAGTACCGCGACTGCGACGCTAAAAAGATATAGCGCGCGAAATCTAAGCTTAAGCGCGTCGTAAAGCAGCGTCACGTAAAACGGAGTAAATATCGTAAAAAGCGCCACTTCATAGACCTTCAAATACGTAAAGCTGCGGTAGTAAAAGATATACATCACGCCGATCTGCACGGCGCCCACGGCGCAAATTTTAAGCGCCAAAACTGGATTTACGCCACGAAATTTCATAAACGGCAAAAAGCAAATTAGCGCCAACGATACGCGCGAAAATGCCAAATACGCGCTGTCTATGCCGCGCAAAAACTCGCCGATCAGAGAGAAGCTAAACGCCCAAATACAAGTAACCAAAATCAGTTTTTTCAAAACGTCCGCCTAAGCTTTAAAATTTAGGCGGAATTTTATAAAATTTTAGTTGAATTTGGGATTTAAATTTCGCCCGTACGGCATAAATTTAGGTTTTTATTTATTTTAAATGTGTTAAAATTATTCGATTTTTGAAATTTAAGGGTAAAAATGAACGACGTTTCGGTTATAGTTCTTGCCGCAGGACTCGGCACTCGGATGAAGTCGCAAAAAGCTAAAGTTCTTTTCGAGCTTTGCGGCGAGCCGATGATAATCCACATCTTAAAGAAAGCTTACGAAATTTCAAACGACGTGAGCGTGATTTTACACTACCAATTCGACGAGGTTAAAAGCGCAGTTTTGGCGCACTTTCCAAACGCTAAAATTTACAAACAAGATCACGAGCATTTCCCCGGCACTGCGGGCGGGCTAAAAGAGGTCGAAATCAGCGGGGAAAAAACGCTCATAATCTGCGGCGATATGCCTTTGGTAAAAAGCGCCGAGCTTCGCAAACTCTGCGAGGGGGACGCGGAAGTAAATCTAAGCGTTTTTAGCGCGCGCGATCCATTCGGATACGGTCGCGTAATCACCAAAGGCGGCGAAATTTTAAAGATCGTCGAGCAAAAGGACGCAAGCGAGGAAGAAAAAGCGATAAAAGACGCAAACGCGGGCTGCTACTGCTTCAAAAGCGAGGCATTGAAACAGATTCTGCCGCAGATCAAACCAGATAACGCGCAAAAAGAATACTACCTCACCGACGCGATCAAAATCGCCAAAGATATGGGCTTAAAATGCGCCGCCGTGTGGGTGGATGAGCAAAGCTTCATGGGCATAAACGATAAGCTCGCCCTTAGTATCGCCGAAAATTTAATGCAAAACGAGATCAAAGAAAATTTGATGAAGCAAGGCGTTTTGATGCGCCTGCCTCAAAGCATCTACATCGATAGCAGAGCAAAATTTATCGGCGAGTGCGAGCTGCAAGAAAACGTGAGCATCATAGGTTCTTGCGTGATCGAAAGCTCGCTCATCAAAAGCGGCTGCGTCATCGAAGATAGCATCGTAAAAAACTCCGACATCGGTCCGATGGCGCATCTGCGCCCAAAATGCGAGGTTATAGGCACCCATATCGGAAATTTCGTCGAGCTTAAAAACGCAAAAGTAAACAAGATCAAGGCGGGGCATTTAAGCTATCTTGGAGATTGCGAGATCGATGAGGGCAGTAATATCGGCTGCGGCACGATTACGTGCAACTACGACGGCAAGAAAAAATACAAAACGATAATCGGCAAAAACGCCTTTATCGGCTCGGACA
>CALHQN010000283.1 GCA_938036585.1 uncultured Campylobacter sp. | reverse complement strand
ATGCCGAGCAGACCATGCCGTCAAGCCCCGCTTCGTAGCTCATCACGCTAAATTTGCGCACGGCGTCGCTTAAATTTTGCTCGTAAACCGCGCTAAATTCCATCTCGTCAAAACTAGTTAGCGCAGAGACCGCAAGCACTAGCGGACGCGAAGCTAGCCTATCCAGTCGCTCCATCACCGTAGCCATCGCGCGCTTGCCGCTACTTGCATGCACGTTTATCATATCTACGCCGATTTTAGCGATCTCCTCGGCGGCGTCCGCCATCGTATTTGGGATATCATAAAGCTTTAAATCGAGGAAAATTTTAAAATTTCCGAGCTTTTTTAGCTCCTCCACAAAGGCCGCTCCGTCACGCAAATAGGCTCGCAAGCCCACTTTTAGCCAAATTTTATCCGCAAAGTCCGCAAGTCCCTCCGCTAACTGTAAGCACTGCTGCTTTGAGCCCAGATCAAGCGCGACGCATAGCTTCACTGTTTATCCTTGCCGCGTACTGCGCCTTTGTTGCCTGCGGGTCTTTTCGAGAGAGCGCCTTTGCTGCCTGCTGGTCTTTTTGAGACGGCGCCTCTGCCGCCCGCAGATTTTTTCGGCGCGATAGAGCTTTTGCGCCCAGCGCTACTTTTCGGCGCAGTATTTTTACCCGCAACGCCCTTTTTCGGTGCTGTGCTTTTGCCGACTCTGAAATTTCTATCCGCGCCCTCTTTTTTCGGCGCGGCGTCTTTGCTTTGTTCGCCTGCCTTAAAATTTTTACCTCGCTCGCCAGCTTTGAAATTTTTGCCAGTTTTCTCTGTCTTGAATTTATCTCCGGTCTTGAAATTTCTCTCCGTTTTAAATTTTTTGCTCGCGGTGGATTCGGATTTTTTTGCGGACGCGCTGCGAGTTTTCAAATTAGCGGGCTTTTTAGACGGTCTGCTTCTTCTCGCCGTAGAATTTTTCGGCGTGCCGCTCCTCTTTGTCTTAGTAAAATTTTTTGTCTCGCCGTCCGCGCCTGCGGGGATGAAATTTTTCGCCGTATCGTCGCTGTCCGAAACGCCGGAGTTTTTCGCCGCAGCAAGCTTAAAATTTTTGACTGCCTCCGTGGTTGTCTCGAGATTTTCACTTGCCGTCGCAGTCGGCTTGGAAATTTTATCCGCCGCGATGTTTACGGGGCTATCTTTTAGCGCGTCCAGCACGCCGTTTATAAATTTAGACGAAATGCCAAGCTCCTTGGCGGAGTTGATCGCTTCGTTGATGACGATGCCCGCGTCGGTGTCCGTAAAGCGCAACTCATACGCCCCGAGCCGCAGTATCGCGCGCTCCAGAGCCGAAATTTCGGCGAGCTTGAATTCCTTTAAATTTTCATCTATCAGCGCATCAACTGCAGCGAGATTTTCGCTAGCGCCGCGCAGAAGCGCCAGCGTCCAGTTACGCTGCTCGTTGCGAATGCGCTTTTCTTCCAGATATTCGTCCGCAAAGTCCTCGCCGCCGCCGTTCATATCCCGAGAGTAAAGCAGCGAGATCGCAGCGAGCCTGGCTTGGTGTCTGGTGGCCATTTTACGCCTTTATGTTGCGAAATAGACTTAGAAGCTCGATCGCGCCGCTCATCGCCTCAAAGCCCTTGTTACCGGCCTTTGAGCCTGCGCGCTCGATCGCCTGCTCGATATTATCGGTAGTCAGCACGCCGAAAGTCACGGGCGCGCCGTATTTTAGCATGGTGTTTGCAATACCCTTGCTTACCTCGGCGCTTACGTAGTCAAAATGCGGAGTAGAGCCGCGGATCACCGCGCCTAGGCAGACAACGGCGTCGTAGAGCTTGGAGCTTAGCGCCTTTTCAAGCGCGAGCGGGATCTCAAAAGCGCCCGGCACCAGCATAAGGCTTAAATTTTCCTCCTTGCCGCCGTGGCGCAAAAACGCATCGTGCGCCCCCTCGACTAGGCGATCGGTGATGATGTGGTTGAAGCGGGCGTTGATGATTAGGATCTTTTCGCTGCCCTTAAGAGCAAGCGAGCCTTCGATAATTTTCATGATTTTCCTTTGCGTTAAATTTAGCGCTAAGCTTAGCTAAATTCGCCAAAATTCTAAATTAATTTCAGCATCGCGGCGCTTGAAATTATGAGAAATAACAGGCGCTTTGCGCGCAGAAATTTTCTCGCAGCGGACGAATACGCCCGGCATCACGGCGCCGATCGTGCCGATCCCGCGTATAGGACGTATGCGAGCGCAGCGCTATGTATTAAAAGCAAGCATAAATATAAAAAGTTCGCAATCGCGCAGACGACGGTAAATAGCCGCTCGTGCGCACCGGCAGCGCGCTTAAGCCCGTACGCCCGGTCGTACATAAAAAGCGCTCTGATGAGGATGAAAGCAAAGCTTTGACGTTAACAAACTGCCTAAATTTTAAATTTAAAATGCGATTGCGATGGCTTAGATTGAAATTCGTCTTAAAATTAATCCTAAATAATAAATTTTATTATTCGTTTAGAAATTTTAGGCTATAATCGCTTCAAAATTCATTTCAAGGAGAGAAAGATGTTTAAACTTAGAGAGTTGCCGTTCGATGCGGCGCACAACGCGGTCGTAAGCAAGCAAACCTGTGATTATCACCACGGCAAGCACCACGCGACCTATGTGGCAAATTTAAATAAACTTACCGAATCGGGCGAGTTCGCGGGCAAGGGGCTTTACGAGATCGTAACGGCTGCTAGCGGTGGGCTTTTCAATAACGCAGCGCAGGTTTACAACCACGATTTTTACTGGGATTGCATCGCAAAGCCTAGCGAGCCGTCTGTGGAGCTAAAATCGGCGCTAGCGGAAAATTTTGCGGATTTTAAAAGCGAGTTTTTGGCTGCCGCTACGGCGCATTTCGGCTCGGGCTGGGTGTGGCTTGCTTACGATCCGAAATCGGGCAAGCTTTGCATTAAAGCGACCCAAAATGCCGCCACGCCGGTGACCGAAGGGCTCGTGCCGCTTCTAGTCGTGGACGTTTGGGAGCACGCGTATTACATCGACGAGTACAATGCGCGCCCGAAATATCTGGAGAAATTCTACGCAGGAATCAACTGGGAGTTCGTCTCAAGCGCCTACGAATGGGCGAAAAAAGAGGGTCTCGGCTCTGTGAAATTTTACATCGACGAGCTTCACGGCAGAGATTAAATTTTAAAATTTAAGCGCACGCGGCGCGGACGGGATGCGGTGATATTTGCAGAACCAAAACCGCTTAAACGCGCCGCCGTTTCGCTGCGAGTTTGCTACGGACGCGGATCCGCTGCAGACGATAATCGCCGCGTCGTTTAGCGTACGCGGTCGATCGCTTAAAATTTTAATTCAAAGCTAGCGGCTAAATTTCGGGATTTTTCTCGGAATTTAGCCGCAGCAATACCACTTTTCAATCTATCTTTTAAATTTAATAAAATTCCATCAAGGCTCGGGCGCTAAATTTAATCAAAATTTTAGCCCAAAATCATCCAAAGCCCGATCGCACACATCAGCACCGAGCAGAAAATTTCAAGATATTTCAGATGTGTTTTCAGCAGATTTTTTAGCACCGCTCCGCCCAGCGCGTAGATGCTAAGGCAGATGCTTTCGCTTACGCACAGCGTAGCGACGAGGGCGAAGGTGCGCGCGCCGAAAAGATTGTCCGCGTCCAAAAACGGCGGAAAGAGCGCGGTGAAAAATATCCACGCCTTGGGGTTTGAGACCGCGACTACGAAGCCTTGCAGAAAGATATTTTCGCTGCGCTTCTGTTTTTGCAGCTTAAAATTTCCGCGCGCTAAAAAAGTCGCGACGCCCAGATAGAAAATGTACGCGCCGCCTAAAATTTTAATCGCGCTAAGCGCCGCAGGGTGCGCAAGCAGAATGCCCGCGACGCCGAATATGCACGCAAGCGCCACGAGCGTGACGCCCAGCACCTGCGCGAGTAGCGCGGGCAGCGCCTTAAGATAGCCGCGCGCGATGCCGAGATTTAGCGCATAGGTCATGTTGATGCCTGGCATCAGCGATATCGGGAAGATCGTAAGGAAAAACAGAAGCATTGCAAACCCCTAAATTGCGGCTAAATTTTAAATTTTATCTCTCGCGATACGGCGCCGCTGCGATAGATTTTAAAATTCTAAAATTTAACGCGCTGCGCTGAGGCGAATAAAATTTTAAAATTCCGCCACGCCGCACCCAAACTTTTCTTGGGGCGGGAAGGGGGCTTGAATTGCGAGGTCGCTCCCCTTCCCGCCCCAAAACCCCACCCATCCCCCGACGACGCTAGCGGTGCAGGCTGCGCCTGAGTTTAATTCTAATGAAACAAACATACTT
>CALHQN010000282.1 GCA_938036585.1 uncultured Campylobacter sp. | reverse complement strand
TCTTTGAAATTTTAAAAATTTATATTCTTGTAGCGACCTTGCATTTTGCGCGGCGCGTAAATTTTATGCGCTCAAGGTCTCGGCGCGGAGGTTGTTTGTAAAGATATAAAAATACTGCATCTAAATTTTAAATTTCATTCCCGCGAGACAATCGCCGATATTGCCGCGCGCATCGGCTAAATTTACTCCGTAGCAGTTCAAGACTTCCGCTGTTTTGCGGCATTATGTCGCCGCCAATTTGATGACCCTGATTAGACGGCGGTTCTGCTTATGCGTGCGGATAGTTCTTTTTGAAATTTTACTCTTTGCTTCGGCGGTCGGGCATTTTGGATTTAATAAATTTTAATTTTACTTTCGCTGCGGCCTGCGGGTTAAATTTTACGCTTTGCGAAGCGGCGTGCCTGCAAAATTTAAAATTTGCGGCCTTGGCATTTGCTGCGTTTAACCACTTCCGCAAATCTAAATTTCAGATCGATTTGCGTCTGAGCCTTTACGGCGATAGGGATTTGCTAGTTTTAAATTTTTAAAATCTCTACTTTGAAATACAGATCGTTTCGGCTTTTTATTTGCTGCGCCATAAACACCTCGCCTCGGCAGAACCCTGAGCGACAAGCTGGAAGCTTAAGCGGTCGGCTCTTTCGCCGTCGCCTCATTTTGCCGATCCGCACTGCGTATTTAGGGGTTTTATGCATATTATGTTTTGATCTCGCGTTAAATTTAATCGCGCGGCTAAATTTTAACGCACAGCGTTTCCTGTCTGCGAATGTTTTATACCATCGCCTGATTGCCGCTGAAGATTGCTCTGGTCGTGGAAGTGGAATTTTGCGATAAATTTTTATCTTTACGGCACAATCTTTGTCGAGGATCAAATTTTAAAATTTAGCCGATTTCGGCGTATGTTTGTGAGTAGACGGGTTGAAGCGCAGCCCACCTGCCGCGCTTATGAGTATAAGTCCAAGCAAGAATCGTGGTGCCGACTAGCAGCTCGCTGTCATTGGCGGATGAAAGCTGTCGGCGCAGGTTTGCCGTAGAATTTTAGCTCGTCCTTGCGTATAGGAAGCCCGATCTTCGCGTATTTTGCGACGCACATGCAAAGCCCGCCGCCGAAAACGCAGGCGTGGGCTCGGAATTAAAGATCGATTATTTGCCCTCTTTTTCGGCTTTGTATTGAGCCAGCAGGGCGCCTATCTCATCTTTTATGCGGAGCTTTTCCCTTTTCATCGTATCAAGCTCCATATCGCTTAGATGGACTCTGCCCGCCTGCGCATCGGCGATTTTGTGATCCAGCTCGTCGTGCTTCTCAAATAGCGAATCAAATCGCGCGTTTTTGCCCTTTAGCTCGGTGATCAAATCTCTG
>CALHQN010000281.1 GCA_938036585.1 uncultured Campylobacter sp. | reverse complement strand
TTCATTTCGCCAGCCCTAAAATATGACGCAAAATCGCGAGCAAAATTTCAAAATACGCACGATGCCTTAAACTTTAATTTTAAAAAATGAGCCGAATTAGCATGCAAAATTCTTACTATTTGAGCGGAATTTCGGTAAAATTACGTTCAAAATACGCGAAACAAGGGGAAACTATGAAAAAAGAGGAAAAAGAGAGCGCCGTAAGATTTAGCATTTCGTTGCCGACAAAGCTTTTTGAGGATCTCGATGAGATGGTGCGCGCCAAGCAATACCTAAGCCGCAGCGAGTTTATCCGCGATCTGATCCGCGAAAAGATGGTCGAGGGCGTGCTTCACGGAGATAGCGACGAGGACTGCGTGGGCGTGCTTTGCATCGCGTATGATCATCACCAAAGCGATCTGATCGAGCAACTCGTAGAGATCGAGCACCACGCAAACGTTACCATCATCAGTACCAGCCACTTCCACATCGACGAGCGCCACTGCTTCGAGGAGATCACGATGCGGGATAAAATTTCAAAAATCGAGCGGCTCAGCGCCAAAATCGGCGCGCTAAAAGGGGTGAAATTTTCCAAGCTCGTAAACGCGGTAATCACCGAAGCGTAGGCTTTTGAGCATTTTTAAAAACAGCGCGTCGCGCGAAATTTTCGCGTTTCTATTCGTGCGCTTCTAAATTTAAACGCAGGCTGCGCGACTTTTGCAGTTTACGAAGCGCGATTTTGCGGTCGCGTAGTAAAATTTAAACGTAGCGTCTGCGTTAGGCGGCAGCAAAGTTTGTTTAAATTTAGCCGCGGCGAGCGCTAGCGTGAAATTTAGAAATTTTAATCAAAAGCGCTCTTGCCGCGGGTTGAAATTTACGCACTGGCGCAAGATCGGCGCAGCTCGCGACTAAATTTTATAAGGAGCCGCGCTTTCGTGCCGTATTTGTAAAGCCGAGCTAGCGTAAAATCGATATGAAAATGGTCGCTGCATTGGTGTTCGGCACGCCGGAGAGCACGCGCGAGATTGTAGAGCACCGGGATAAAATCCGCTCGCAAGCCCTGAATTTCGCGCCCCTATCTACAGCGATCTTTAAGTTTGTTTGAGCCGTTGCGAGCTGCTAGGTCTAAATTTGCAGAGTGCGGCTTTGCAATCTGTAAGCAAGCGATTAAATTTAAAGCAGCGCTTTACTCGCGAGCTTTAAAATTTGCGGCGAGCCTTCGCAAACAACGTATGAAATTTAGATAAAACCGAAGCGCATAAATTTCAAGCTCGTTAAATTTCATAAAATTTCGCGCTTCGATATAAAATTTATCAAATTTACGCCGTTTAAAGCAAAAACGTGGTATTTTACGCGCAAAATTTATTTTCCAAGGATAAAAAATGTGTAAAGATTGCGGCTGTTCAGTAGGCCATACTCATGACGCTCATTCGCACGAGCATCTCCACACCCACGCGGACGGTACCGTCCACTCCCACGCTCATATGCACGAGGCGGGGATCGATCATGAGCACGATGCGCACGATCACGTCCACGCAAATGTCGCTATTAGCGACGCCAAGACGATCGAGGTGATGAGTAAAATTTTAAGCGCCAACGACGAGGAGGCCGCTCACAACAGAGCCCATTTTGACGAGGATAAAATTTTATGCTTAAATTTGATGAGTAGCCCCGGTAGCGGCAAGACGACGCTGCTTGAGGCCACTATCAAAAGCGGCAAATTTAAAATCGGCGTCATCGAGGGCGATCTGGAGACTAACCGCGATGCCGATCGCATCATAAAAGCAGGCGCACAGGCCCATCAGATTAGCACCGGCGAGACCTGCCATCTGGACGCCTTTATGATCCACGAGGGGCTTCATCACATTGATACTAAAAATTTAGATCTGGTTTTCATAGAAAACGTCGGAAACCTCGTCTGCCCGGCGGCATTTGACGTAGGCGCGCACCTGAACGTGGTGCTTCTAAGCGTGCCCGAGGGCAGCGATAAGATCGCAAAATACCCGGTGATATTTCGCCGCGCAGACTGCGTCGTAATCACTAAAACCGCGCTGCTACCGCATTTTGACTTCGATATGGAGGAGGTGGTGCGCGAAGTGCACAAACTCAATCCGAAAGCCGACGTCATCGCGCTTGATAGCAAAAGCGGCGAGGGCGTGGAGAAATGGCTGAAATTCCTACAATACAAGAAGGAATTTCGTTAATGTGTCTTTCAATCCCTTCAAAAATCATCTCGATCGACGAAAATAATTTCGCAACCGTGGAGACTCTGGGCGTGCGCCGCGGCGTGAGCTTGGATCTACTCCCCGAACCCGCGGCGGTCGGGGAGTACGTGCTGATCCACGTGGGCTTTGCGATGGAGAAGATCGATACGCAGCGAGCGAAGGAAAGTATCGAAATTTACGAGCAGATCGCAAAGCAGATGAGGGCAGAAGAGGGCTTGGTGTATGAAAGCATAGAGCCGCGAGCCGGCGCAGAGAATTAAAGCGGCTTGTAAACCCGTAAAATTTAAGGTAAATAATGGATCTAATCAAGGATTTTAGGGATAAGGAGCTGATTTTAGCGCTTAGCAAGCTGATAATTTCTAAGAGCAGAAAGCCGCTAAACATCATGGAAATTTGCGGCGGACACACGCACTCGATCATGAAATTCGGCCTTCCGAGCTTGGTCGGCAAAAATATAAAATTTATCCACGGCCCCGGCTGTCCGGTGTGCGTGATGCCGCGCAGTCGCATCGATGAGGCGCTCAAGCTCGCCGCGATGCCGCAGAGTATTTTTTGCACTCTAGCAGACATGCTTCGAGTTCCTGGCTCTCGCACCAGCTTGCAGAAGCTGCGGGGCGAGGGGCACGACATCAGAGCGCTTTACAGCCCGCTTGATTGCATAAAGATCGCGCAGGAAAATCCGCAAAAAACGGTGATATTTTTTGCGATCGGCTTTGAGACGACGACGCCGATGAGCGCCGTGCTGATCGATAAGGCGCTAAGCCTGGGGCTAAAAAATCTCTTTTTCCACATCAACCACGTCACGGTGCCCGCGCCCGTGCGAGCGATCTTAGACGATGCGGACGTGCAGATAGACGCGTTTTTGGGGCCTAGCCACGTAAGCGTGATTACCGGCGCGAAGGTCTACGAGGGCATAGCGCGCGATTACAAAAAGCCGATCGCCGTAAGCGGATTTGAGCCGCTTGACATAATGGCGGGCGTGTTAAATTTGGTGGAGCAGCAAAACGCCGGCACCTACGAGGTTTTCAACGAATACGAGCGCGTCGTAAAAGAGGGCGGAAACCAAAAAGCGCAAAATTTGATAGATAAATATTTTGAAATTTGCGATTTTCCGTGGCGAGGGCTCGGCGAAATTCCAAAAAGCGGCATGAAGCTGCGCCCGCAGTACGCGGCACTGGATGCCAGTGTGCAGTTTGATTGCAGCGTACAGAGCGCGCCTGAGAGCAAGGCCTGTATCTGTGGCGAAATTTTGCGCGGCAAAAAAAGCCCATATGATTGCAAGGTCTTCGGCAAGCACTGCACGCCGCAAAACCCGATAGGATCGTGCATGGTCTCAAGCGAAGGCGCATGCGCGGCGTATTTCAAATACGGCGACGTCAAAAACGCGGGCTAAAATTTTGCGCGCAGTATCGCAGAGCGTAAATTTTAAAAATAAGTCATGATTTAAAATTTTGACCAAAGCAAAACGTCGCGCTAAAGCTTTGCTTTAAAATTTAGCGCGATACCTTAGCAGCACGGCTTGTTCGGCTGCAAAAATACGGGCTTATAAATTTAAAACCGAGTGAAAAGGAAAAATTTGAACGAAACTATACTTTTAAGCCACGGCGGCGGCGGCGAGGAGATGAATAGGCTCATCAACGAGACGATCTTTGCGGCGTTTGATAATGAAATTTTACGCGCAAACAACGACAGCGCGATACTAAATTTAAATTTTGACGATTTAAATTTAGACGCCGGGGCGGGTTTTGATCGCGCGGAGCCGAACTCTGCTTTGAATTCTGCGAACTTCGGCCGCGAGCTAGCTTTCAGCACCGATAGTTTCGTGGTTACGCCGCTGTTTTTTAACGGCGGCGACATCGGCAAGATCGCCGTTTGCGGCACCGTCAACGACCTTGCGATGGTGGGCGCAAAGCCGCTGTTTTTAAGCTGCGCGCTCATCATCGAGGAGGGGCTTAGCCTAAGCGAGCTGCGACGCATCCTAGACTCGATGGCAAGCACCGCGCGAAGCTGCGGCGTTCGTATCGTTTGCGGCGACACGAAGGTCGTACCGCGGGGTAAATGCGATAAAATTTTCATTAACACTAGCGGCATCGGCCGTGTTTTGCGACCTGCGCGCGTGCAAAACATCAAAGCGGGCGCAAAAATCCTTCTTAGCGGCGACATCGGGCGGCACGGAGCGGTGATACTAGCGGCGCGCGACGAGATCGCGCTAAGCAGCGAGCTGCAAAGCGACTGCAAACCACTTTGCGCTGCGGTAGAAAAGCTGATCTTGCAAGGCGTGAAGATCCAAGCGATGCGAGATGCGACGCGCGGCGGACTTAGCGCGGTTTTGAACGAATTTGCAAGCTCCAGCGGGCTTGAATTTTTAGTGTGCGAAGAGGACATCAAAATCAGCGACGAAGTGGTGGGTGTGTGCGAGCTGCTGGGCTTCGAGCCTTACGAGCTTGCAAATGAAGGCACTTTCGTAATGATCGTAGAAGATGATGCCGAGGCGGATAGGGCGCTTGAGATACTGCGCGAATTTGACTCAAATGCCGCAATCATCGGCGAGGTACGCGAAGTAGGGCGCGGCGGAGGCAATTTTGAGGGTGCTTTGACACCAAAGCTTGGCGCACAGGACGAATTTGCGGGCGTAAGCGATATGGACGCGGCGTCAGAAAATAGGGCGGGGCAATTTCAAACTTCGCATGCGGCAAAAGGGCGAGTGATTTTGCAAAACGCCTACGGCTCACAGCGATTTTTGGAGCTTCCGAAAGGTGAACTGCTGCCGCGGATTTGTTAAATTTGCATGCAAATTCGGCAAATTTAAGCCTAAATTTCAGGCGTAAGCCTAGAAAACGAAAAATCATGTCATCTCGCTTGGCCATCTGCCTCATAATCAGAATGATGAATGGGATGGTTAGCAAAAAAAACAAATTGAAGTACATTCCCATTAATAATCCTGAACCGGCTCCTATAAAGAAAGGTATATAGGGTACGCCGAGAAAGGTTGCCGGGCGAGTACATCCTCGAAAAACGATGTTTTTTTGCATAATGAATAATTATGCGAAGAATTGCAATACTTGCATCATTGCTGAAGTTGTACCTGCAGAGCAGGAGTCTGCATTACCAACCAGCATTTTTGCGATTTGACCAGCTGCACCAATCAACACACCACCAATTAAAATAGGTGCGACGTCGGAAATGCGTTTGTGAGCAAAAGCAATTTGATAACCGGCAAAGATAATGGCGATGGTTACGACAGCGACAGACATCAAGTTCAATACGGTATGGATGTTTTTAATAAATTTACATGCACCACCAGAAGCTGAGGTGAAATCATCGGCTGCCATACCTACAGCTGGCGCTAAAAATGCTGCAGCAACAAAAGCTGCTGTTGCAACGTTTTCAGCAGTAAAGCGGGATTTTTTTTGGATCTGAGTGTTTTTCATTTGAAATTTCCTATGTTTATTACAGGTTGATGTGGAAAAAAATCGTATTGTCTAAAAGACTGCTGCACTATCTGTATAAATATTGCTTGGTGCAGTGTTATTGTCTTGCAGGTTATGTCGGTTTTTGGAGACAGTGACCGGATATGATTGTGGATTAGTTGCGATTGTCGAATTTTGGCGGTTAGGCTGTTGCGCTGTCATTTGTACTATAGTGCGAGGAGCATTTGAGGTATTACTGATGACAGGGATAGCATTTTGTGGAAGAGTTTTTCTCCCTTGCCTCATGGATGAAAAAATTTTTTGCACATATCCATGCTTATATCCTGTTACAAAGTTGCCGGAATAATAGCAGCTGAAAGATTTTCCCCAGTCTTTCGCACGATTGTAGCATTCTCGCAATATATGAGAGCCAGCCTTTACGTTTGGGCATACTTGGAACGCATGTTCGTAGGAATGCAATCCGTATTTTTTCAAGTTGTATCGATTGACTTGAGCTAGTCCCAAGGAGAAGTTAAATCCTTTTTGTTCCAACATCTTGGCAGTAGCAACTGCTTCAGCTAAATTTTTTGGTTGTCTTTGTAGTCGGCCACCTACAACACCTATGGCATATGGATTGCCTGAGGATTCAACTCTCACAACATGATGCATGACGTCATGAGGAACAGCTAAGTCAGTGCAGGAAAAAAACATGATAGTAGAGATGAAAATATGAATTTGTATTGACGCGAAATTTAGCACAGATTAAAATAATT
>CALHQN010000280.1 GCA_938036585.1 uncultured Campylobacter sp. | reverse complement strand
AAGCGGTACCGACTCTGGACTTTATCAATGTTCGTGCCGATGCAGCTGTTAAGCTAAAAATCGGAACGACTGATGAAATGATCGAACTTTTTAAAATAGGTAACTTCGATGAGTTAAGAATGTTGATAAGCCAGTTAGCCTATAAATTTGCTAGCACGCCACAAAGCGATGCCGTAAAAAAGATAGGCATGTTTTTCGTAAAGCGCGATCCGATGTATATAGATATATTGTCAAAGGTACAAAAGATAGTTTCTAAAAGTCAAGGCATAAAACAATCAACGATATACAACGACGTAAGTCCTGACGGAGCTTATTCTGTTGAGGATATGCGATACGTACTCTATTATGCAGCAGAATACGGAGATATCATAAGAAAACCATTCGGCAACAGCTACAAACTATACACGAAAGAACATCCGCAAGATAACTTACTTATCTCGGGTAGCTAGTTTTATGTTTACGGTGCCTGAAATTTTAAATTATATACGCCTTATTCCTCCTCTCGCGCACCTTTTCAAAGTAGCTAAGCGCTAAAGCCAACGCCCAAAACCTATCGGCATGGCCGTGCTCGTTTCGATCGCTATCGTATAAAAAGCTCTTTTGCCCCGCTTTACGCTTTATAGCGTGCAGGTCTGCGATAAGCAAAGGATCGTTAGGGATAGATATGCTTTTGTCCTCAAAGTGCTTCTTTAAATTCAGAGCCAAAGCCTCCTTGACGCTAGCGGTAAAATATACTCCGCTCACGCGAGAGGTAAAGCGCGATTTAAGCCGCTCGGCTACCGGCATACCGATGCCGGTTTTATCGATCTTAAGGCAAGCTAGTAAATTTAGTCTCAAAAAATCCGTTAAGAGCTTTTCTTGCGCCTCAAAGCTTGCTTTTGCTATCACATCGTAAAGGCAGAGCCTTTTGATGCCCTCCCCGGCGTCATAAACCCCCATATGCACACTTCTGTCCTTGGTGCGTCCTACGTCATAACCTGAAAACACGGGTATATTTTTCGGCGGCAATGTAGGGGTAAAATCGCTCACGCAGGATTTGATAAGCTCGATACCTAAAAGCGCGCTTTCATCATCTACGAATTGACACTCATAAGCGCTAGCCCAGGTATCGGCATCAAATAATGCCCTCATCGTCTCAAGATCAAATTTCAATCCCCCCGCCATAGCCCGGTAAATATCTACGCGGTGGCGGCTAAACATATAAAATTTAAGCTCGTCGCCAAACAGCTCGGCAAAAAAACTATTCTCTTCAAAAGGGGTGGAGAGGATGGTAAGCCTACCCGCTACGGCGCCGATAGAGGGCACGAAAGCGTGCCAGATACGCTTTTGATTAGGATACCAGGCAAACTCATCCATCCAAATATCGCCGGTAAAACCTTGAACGGTGCGGAAATTATGCGCCATAACGCGGATTGTAGCGCCGTTATCAAGGCTTTTTTCATATTCGCTATCCTTGGCAAAAGATACGCCTAGCTTTTTCGCCCACATTTGCGAATAATTCATTAAAATTCTAGCCTGCTCCTCGCTGGCACTTAAAAATAATTGATTACGCCCCGCTACGGCGCCAAGGAGCGCATCAAGGCTCGAAACATAGGAAAAACCTATCTGACGGGATTTTAATACGATGCGAAATTGCGAAGCGTCGTTTAAAAAATCCTTTTGATAATCGAATAGCTCGCCGCTTTTAAGCGCTATCTCTTTTAGGCTTTCATATGCTCCGTTCATTAGCGCGATGGGTTTTTTCCTATTTTTTACCTTTTGCTCTTTTGCTTTGGCGCCCTCCAGCCTAGAAAGCGAAGCTGTAAGCATAGCGATCTGCTTTGCCTTGGAGTCGCTGCTTTTGCCCTTGCTAAGCGCAGCTATTTGAGCTTTTAGATTGCAGATCGTCATCGTGGCGCCATCTTCCGCGCCTTTCTTACGCCAGCGCGCGATCGTAGCGGCATTCACTCCGTAAGATTTAGCTAGCTCGGAGGCGGCATAACCCGAGTGCAAAAGATTTAGGATAAGCTCTTTAGTCTTTTTGCTATACATCACTCATCCAGGCTAGCCGTAGCCAAAAAATCTAGGGTAAAGGTGAAATTTAGTATATCCACGCCGCGCTCATCCGTAGCATCTACGCTAGAGCCCGTAAAGCTTAATAGAGGGGTCAGCCGCATCAGCTCTTTTAGCACCGCCTCTCCGCTTGCGATAGGTACTATTACGCTAAGATTGGCGCGGTATTGCGTGAGATTTAGTGCCGATCTTTCGGATACAAAAACCTTATAATCGTCCTCATGTTTTAAGATAAGCTCCTCGCAAAGCGCAATAAGCGCTTTTTCGGTAGTGATTTTTTCACTTAGATCCATTTTTACTCCTTAAACCGCGGCATAAAAGTAGCCGTTAGTATTCTTTTTAGTCGTTAGCTTATAAAATTTATCCATCCAGTACTCCTCCCATTGCTTTACGTCCTTGAAGGTCTCCAGGCTTTCGTCGTATTCGTTCGCACGTTGTTGGATCTTTAGCCAAAGCTTTTGCCCCAAAAGAGCAAGGCTCATATAGGCTTTGGCCTTAATCAGGTTTAGCCCGCTAATATCATATTTTTTTATCTCATATTCTGCCATCTCGATATATGGGATAATCTCTTCGTCGCTTATCATTTTAAGCTTATTGTATCTGCGAATTTCGTTTAAAATTTCATCCATGTTTTTTTTATCCTCTGCACTCATAATTTAAAACCCCCTTCAAAAAGCTTCAAAACGCCTTCAATTTTGCCGCAAAACTTTTGCCCGTATGTTTTATCGCCTCAAGCCTTAAGTGACTTAGACGCTTTTATTTGTCGTATCCTAAAATTCCACGGGCCTCGGCGAGCGATAAGATACCGCTAGCAACCAAAGAACTCATCAACTCGCCGTCATCCTTAAAGCTGCTAACATCGATCGGATTTAGTTTGATCTTAAAACCCAAAGAATCGAAAAACCACTCTATCTGTTTCTGCTTAGGTATAATAGTAAGCTCATTAAAGCTATGTAGCTGCTGGGCGACCTCGCCCCCACCGCCGAGTTGAGAAGCGTTTATTATGCCCATCATCCGAGGCGGTACGCCATGAGCGGCAATAATCTCGTCTCGATTTAAATTTTTAAGTTTTTCAAAACTTATATCTTCTACTTTGCTGAGATCTTCTATGCGCACCTTAGCGTTTTCGCCGTTTGCCGTAAGCACCAAAGTTTTATGGGCCTTCTGATGGCCTTTAAAATTTACTCCAAAAAAATCTCTAAAGGCATTAAGCTGCGCTTCATCGGGTTCGGAGTTTTCAAATATGATCGCCGTATCAGCTCTAGCTGAGTTTTCAAAAAAGGCGTTATTGAAGCTATCGGCTTTTTGATTAGTCATTATGGCTAAAAGCGCGCCTAAATAATCAGGCTCGCCGTAGTATCTGCTCATCGGCGAATAATATGCTAACTGCCTCGCATTTAGCGCGATCTTACGCCCGTTTTTTACCTGAAAAACCTCTTTGTTTTTGTCCACTCGCGCTTCTACGGAGGGCAAGATATAAAGATTTCGCCCGGCGATTTCTAAATAAGCATTGCCGAAGATCTCTAAATTTAAGATAAAGGCGTATAAAAAGTCTTTAGGTGTGCCTGCCATACCTTCTAATGCTTCGCCGTCTTGCACGTTTGAAAGCAAAGAGGCCTTTAGTTGGATCGCTCTACGGTGATAGGTATTGGCATAAAATAATCCAAGCAAGTGTTCCGGAGCGCAAAACGGCTCTATAATACCGTCCGCGCCTACAGTTTCATCTTTTATTTGCGCGCTGGCTTCTGCGGCAGCTTTAAAAATCCTATCCATATTACACCTTAAATTTTTAGCGACATTGTATAGAAAAATTTTATAAAAGTTAAGCTAAATAGCGCGTATAGCGCTTATATGGGTTTTAATTTTTTCATATTTTTGTAAAAATAACGCAACTTTTTGAGCTTCGGACAATAACCCGTTGCAAGAAATTAAATAAAAAGGAGGCACAAAGGTGGCAAGAGAGATCACGGATCTACAAATTCATCTGATCTCGCTCGTAAATGCGGGGGCGAATAATAAAACCGTCATCTATAAAGATAAGAATTTCGAGGAGCTTTTGCGGGTAAGTTTCAGTAAGGATGCAGCGGGTGAAGAGGGGATCGTATACGGCATAGTATATGCTCCCGACGAGGTGGATAGCCAAGGCGAGTTTGCAAATGCCGCCGAGATCAAAAAGGCGGCATACGACTTTATGAAAAGAGCCGATCTTAGTTATTGCGTCGACGTAAATCACGACTTGCGCCCTGCGCCTGCTTATATCTGCGAGAGCTGGATAGTCAAGGGAAAGGATGCGTTTTTCAGTGAAACGGGCGCTTGGGCCGTAGGCATCAAGCTTGAGGACGAAGATCTGCGCGCTCGCGTAAAAAGCGGCGAGCTTTCGGGGTTATCGATGTACGGCTCCGGAGTCATCAAATCGGGTAGCGGCACGGGCAAGGAAGGCGGTATGTTAGAGGCGGTCAGGCAGGGCCTGAGGGAGTTTTTTAGCAAGAAAGACGAGAGCGAAGCGACCCCGCAAGGGGTGGTTTCTAATAAAACCGAAAAAGGAGAGGAAATGAACAAAGAGGAAATTACCGAGCTAATCAAGGCTAAAACGGCGGAGAGCGACGAAAAGATGGCGAACTTGGAAAAATCGCTAGAGGATTTAGGAGCGAAGCTTGGAGCTTTGCAGGAGCAGATCAATAAGTCCGTTCAAGATACGAGCGTTTCAAAACAAAAAACTTTAGGCAGCGAGGGGATACTATGAATAATCTAAGTGAAATTTTAAAAGGTTCAATAAATGCGCAAAACGTTACGTTAAGCGGATCGCTAACGCCGGCACAAGCGCACAACTTCGTAGATGCGATCAAAAACAATAACGGCTTTTTAAGCAAGATCCATACCGAAAAGATGGGAAGGCTTACCAAGGAGCTTGATGCATGGGATGTAGCCAAAGGGATCTTGGTGCGCGTAGCAAGCGGCGAAAAGCCTACCGAGGCGCAACGAGCGGCACTCGGCAAGGTGGGTGCGAAACTTGACGCTAAAGGCGTGCAGCTATTTGCTAGGATTTTGCAAGACGCGCTGGAGGACAATGCCGATAATCCAAATTTCGAGACCGAGACCCTAAACGCCTTTACGAAAGCATTCGGCAACGATCTTGCCCTACTTGGTTTCATAGGCGAGAGCGACACCTACGACGGCACCTTTAAAAAGCTGCATAAAGGCTGGATCCAAGTCGCCAAAGACGCTAGCGATACTACGAAGCTAACCTACGCAAGCTCGGATAAGGTATCGGATAGACTAAGTGCGCTCGTAGGCTCCATTAATTCCGACATCTTGGGCGAAAGCGTGGTGCTGATCAACCCTGCCGACGCACAGGCTTATAATAAAGAGCTAAGCGCGCTAAATTCTCCGATCCACTTGATCCAAGGAGGCGCGGACAAAATTTTAGGCGTACCTTTGGAGATTACCCCACTAATGCCAAAAGGCGTATATATGGCTACTCCGCTTAAAAACCTCGTGCTGGGAATGGGGCTTGACGTGCGCCGCAACCGCTGGTATGACGCGGAGGAGCGGGCATTAAAATATGTCTTTGATCTTTATGTCGATTATGAGATCGTAATCAAAAGGTGGGTCAGCCTAGCGACCGCTGCATAAGGATGCGATATGAAATATCTTGCACTAAAAAACATCTGCGCGGGCGGAAATTTCGTCCGCGAGGGTGAATATGTGGAGCTAGGGGGAGAGGTTGCCGCGGATTCTAGGCGCTTGCATATGCGAAAAACGATGAAGCAGACCGCTTGCTCATGCGACTTTCGAATATGCAGTGAGTCAGATCGTCGAACGCCAGTCCCATCACCCCCGTCAATGATTTCCATCCTCCGGGCAAGCAGTCAGGGGCAAGCGCGCTGTCTTGCCGACTCTCGCGTTATATTGCCAATTGTGTGTCACATGTCGACACGCCTGGCAGAGCGGCACCCTCCTCTCCCTCTTCCATGGAGTCCGTCCCATGCAACTGACCGATCGGCAGACCCAGGTCCTGGCCACCATCGCCACGATCA
>CALHQN010000279.1 GCA_938036585.1 uncultured Campylobacter sp. | reverse complement strand
TTTGATTCCAAATTTTATACTTCGGCATATACGATCTTAAATTTAACTCGTAATCGCTTCTTAAATTTTATCAGCAGCCTTCAAATTTGATATAAAATTCTGCGCGCCAGCAAAGTCGGATGAAATAAAATTTAATTGCAAGTAGAGCGGAGTAGGGCTTTTGAGTGAATACAATCCGATGAATCAAAATTTAACCGAGTACTAGTACGCTGGAATTTTAAACTCAAACGAAATAAATTTACCCGTAGCAGGAGCCGGCGCGCATATGGGCAGATGAGGAGCTCGGCAAAGGCAGCTGGCAGGGGCTGCAATCAATAGCAAAGGCGGTTTGGCAAGAGAGGCGGAGTAGGGGCGCTTGGTTGGGGCAATCAAAGATGAAGGCGAGGCTTGGTGTGGACAGGACGATGGAAAAGGTAATAGAAAGCAAAGGCGGCTTAAATTTGGCTTCGATCAAAGGCGATCAAAGAGCGTTTTATAAAAACTAAAGCAGCTCAGAAAAGAAGGATTTTAATCAAAAGAGGGGGCAAGCCGTGCGCGAGAAAAGGCTTTAATCAAAAGATAGTTAAGCTGGGCTTTTAATCGGGAGCAGAGGAAGTACAAGCGAGAGTTTTAATGAAAGGAGGCGGCAAACTAGGGCTTTAATCAAAAGTAAAAGCAACCTAGCCGTGGAAGCTTTGGTTAAAGCAAAATAAGACCCGCGCTACTTTTGCTGCACCAAATATTTTTCCAAGAACTCGCCTTAATCAAATCCTTCGCTGAAATCCGCACCGTAAATTCCATTAAATTTTTAAAATTTCATCCCTTTTTCTTATCCTTCTTGTTCTTACGAGAGGGGCTTTCCAGCTTGCGCCAAGCCTCGCTTTTTTGGCTGTCCTCCATTAGCACTATCTCCCTGGCACCGTTTCGCACGAGGTTTGGATCCACCGCAAGCTCCTTTGCATCGATCTTTTCGGGATAATCTATGCGCGAGAGGATGCAGCGGAAGGCGTTTAGTCGCGCGATCTTTTTGTCGTTGCTATCTAGGATCGTCCACGGCGCAAACTCGGTATTCGAGGCGAGCAGCATCGAGTATTTTGCGAGCGTGTATTGATTCCACAGCTCCTGCGATCTCGCATCCACCGGCGAGAGTTTGTATTGCTTCAGCGGGTCGGTACGGCGCGATTCAAAGCGCCTTTTTTGCTCCTCTTTGGAGACCGAGAAGTAAAATTTAAACAAAATTATCCCCGCACTTACCAAAAGCTCCTCAAATTTAGGCACTTGGCGCAGGAAATCTTTATGCTCGGCGTGGGTGCAAAAGCCCATCACCGGCTCGACCATCGCGCGGTTATACCAGCTGCGGTCAAATATCGTGATCTCGCCGCCGCTGGGTAGGTGCGCGACGTAGCGCTGGAAGTACCACTGCGTCTTTTCGACGTTGCTTGGCTTTTCGAGTGCTACAATGCGGCATCCGCGGGGGTTTAGATGCTCGCATAACCGCTTGATCGTGCCGCCTTTGCCCGCCGCGTCGCGCCCCTCCATCAAAATCAAAATTTTTAATCCCTTTTCTTTTACGAATTTTTGCAGCTTCAAAAGCTCGATCTGGTATCTCTCAAGCAGCGTTTCGTAGTCTTTGAACGAGATTTTTTCGTACTTTGAGCTTTTAAATTCTATCTCTTTCAGTGCTATTTCGCCTGTTTCGGTTTTGATCTCTTTACTCATATCGCCTCCTAAAAATTTTAAGGAATTTTACAAAAAAGTTCTTTAGATTACACTATAAATTCATACTTATTACGTTAGAATGTAGGAAAAAATTTCAAAGGATAAAATTTGATCAGATCGCTGATTGTGACGGCATTTTTTCTCTTGGGTTTAGATGCCGAGCCCTTAAAACCATCCGACGCGTTCAAGCTTAACGCGACGGCGCAAAGCGGTAGCGTAACGCTAAGCTTTGATATCGCAGACGGAATCTATCTCTATCAAAACGAGATAAAAATTTTCACTGACGGCGCGGAGGTGACGAATTTAATAAATCTGCCCGCCGCGACCGAATACAAGGATTATAAAATTTACGAGGGCAAATTTAGCATCGCCGTGCCTTTAGGCCTCGTGCTCGCAAATACCGCAGACAGCGATGATTTCGTGCTTAACGGCGATTTTTTGGGCTGCACGAAGTCGGGCTTTTGCTACCAGCCGCAGCAGTTCGGCTTTAGCTTCAAGCGCGCGTCGGAGGGCTATGAGATCGGTAAAATTTCAAACTCCGAGTTGAAAAAATATCGAAAAGGCGCAAATTCTGCGCATATTGCTGACACGTACAGCGCACAGAGCGGGAATTTAAATTTTGAAAGTAATACCGCAGCTTCGGGCGCCGCGGCAAATTTTGAGGCAAACTCGCACGCGACGGGAAATTCCGCGGCAAACTCGGCAGAAAACGCTGCGGTAAATTCCGACGAAACCTCCGCGCAAAAAACTTCTCGCGGCGTAAATTCCATCTCCGAGCAGGATAAAATTTTAAACGTTCTTAGCGGCAAGAGCTTCATCGCCGCGATCGCGCTGTTTTTCGGCTACGGCGTGCTGCTCTCGCTAAGTCCTTGCGTCTATCCGCTCATCCCGATCCTCTCGTCGATCATCGTGGCGAAAACTTCCTCGAAGCCGAGCGTGAAAAAAAGCCTCGCCGTAAGTCTCGCGTATATTTTCGGGATGGCGAGCTCGTATGCGATTTTAGGAGCTTTCGTGGCGGTTTTCGGACAAAATTTACAGGGCCTGCTGCAAACTCCTCCCGCGCTGATCCTAACCTCGCTCATATT
>CALHQN010000278.1 GCA_938036585.1 uncultured Campylobacter sp. | reverse complement strand
GAGTATTTGGACGAGGGCGATCATGCGGACGAGCTTGCTCTAAATTTTGAGGCTCGCGGCGCAGCGATCGGTCGCTACGACAGCGGCTGGATCACGGAGGATTATGCGGCTTCGTGGAGCGATGATCATGCGGGCGGCGAAGAAGATCACGCTTTTTTAGGGGAGGATACCGCGGATTTTAATAATCGCGGCGGAGATCTTTTTGGCGCGGAGCAGTTAAATTTTAACGGGCGCGGCGAGGATATTTTTGCCGCAAACGACGCGGCACGGGCAAAATTTAACGCGGCGCAGCTAGGCAGAGCGGCGAAATTTAATGGCGCGCAGGCGCATATAGACGCCGCTTGGACGGAGCTTTATTGCGTCGCGGAAATGGACGAGGCGGAGGATTTCACGCCTGGGGGCGCGCAAAATTTCGCTCCCGCGCGCAGCGTTCAAAACTCCGCCGATATGAGCTCGGGGCTGGCTCAAAGCTTCGAGCAAAACTCTAAAGAGGGCGCTTTTGCGCAGCCTCAAGTAGCGCTCGGCAGTTGCGGTGCGGCGCCCGAGTTAAGCACGGACGGCGTGCAGAGCAAGCGAAATTTTAACGGCGCGCAAGAGAGCGGCGAGCAGGATTTTTTTGACGATGAGCCGATGCCCGTACCGCGGATTAAAATCTCGCAAATTCCGCTAAGAGAACAAAACTCCGCCTCAAAAATCAAGGCTCCGCAGGTAATTTCAAGCGGCGAAAACAGCGAAAAAACGATCAAGCCGCGCGTTCAAAACGAGCCCTTTGAAAAAGAAGAGGGCGAGCGCCTGCTTGGGGCTGCTCATGAAAAAAGCGGCTCAAATTTCTCGGCGGAAAAGCATTTTGCGGAGTTTCGGCGCGCAAGCTCAAAGCTCGCGGAGCAAGAGCGTGAAAATTTACAATCTGAGAATGCAGAGTTTGCAGATTCGCGCGACCCCTTAAATTTACAGTCTGAAATTTTGCCGCCGCACCCCGCAGATCGGCAGCACGCGGAGCGCTTTTGCAAAAATTCCGCGCAAACTAAACAGGCTTTAAATCTGCCGCCAGCCGCAGGGACGTCTAGTCTGCCGTCTGCAAGGCAGATCGCGCGCTTGCCAAAGCGAGCGGAAGCTCCCGATACCGCAAAGATCGCAGGTTTTAGACCGCGGCTGTTCGGTATCGCGCATAAGATCAAAATTTCGTTTTTGAAAAAGAGTGCGAGCGAGCCGGGCGAGGGGGTTTTGGCGCGCGTTCGTATTCCGCTTCTGATGGAGAATTTCGGCCTTAATGACATCCTTTCGTCCAAGTCGAACCATCAAATGGCGAAAAAAATGGTGCGCACGATCGCCGATCTTTACATCGCCAAGGATCTGCGCGGCGTACATATTGACGTGCCGGTGCGCCTTGAAATGGGCTTTAAAAGCGGCATCTCCGACGTAAGCAACCACGCCTTTATTTTCAAGCTCGTCGAGGACAGCCTCGTAAATAACGGCGTCATCGACGACGACAACGCAGATATCGTGCGCGAGATTAAGCTCTTTAAGCAGGACGTTTTCGACGGGGTTTTGGTAAACATCGTGCGCTCCGAGTAGCCGCGATTTTAAAATTTCGCAGCCGCGTTTTTGAAATTTTAAATTTAGCCTCTCATTTTTAGAATTTTAAATTTAGCTTTTTACTTTTAGAATTTCAAATTTAGCCTCGCGCTTCTTAAATTTGATTTTACGCTTTTCAAATTTAATCTCGCGTTTCTTAAATTTAGCCCGTATTCCGGCTCGCTGCGGCTTTTTTATCTGCCGCTTTGGCGGAAATTTTAAGCTTTAACGCAGCGGCCGTTTGTTTTTTGCAGACACTGCGCCGCGCCCGTATTATTGCATGTCGTGCCTGCCTAGAACGCCGTCGTGCGCTAAAATTTCAGATCATGCTCGCGGCTGAATACTGCGCAGGCACCGCGCATTTAACGCGCTAGTCTTGAAATTTAAACTTTCAATCCATTCGCCCGCCGCCCGCGTCTTAAAATTTCAAAATTTCACAATTCTCATTCGCCCGCACGGTGAAATTTTAAAATTTCACCTTCGCGCGCTACATACGGCGCAACGGTTTAGAATTTAAAATTCCCGCCGCCGCATCGGAATTTACCGACCGGCTTCGCCATCTGCAGAGTTAAAATTTGCGATCAGGTCGCTAAAAATTTTAGCCAAATTTTCCACGTCGCCGGTCTCGACGCGCTCGTTTATCTGATGAACTCGATCGTTTCGTACGCCAAACTCCGCCGTCTCCACGCCGAGCTCGGCAAAATATCTTGCGTCGCTCGTGCCGCCCGCGGTGTTTAGCTCGGGCGCCGCGCCGCAGATCTTCTGCACGCTCGCGCTCAATCTCTGCACGATTTTGGAGTTTTTGTCGGTTAAAAACGGCTTTGAAGCGCTCTTTAGCACAAGGCTTAGCGATGCACCCTCCTTTAGCTGCGCGGTGCAGCTCATTTCGCGCTTGCCGAACGATTCGCTTTCGCTGCATAGCGCATTTTCCGCGCTCACGCCGAAAAGCTCTAGCACGTAGTCTCTGATCTCGTCCAGCTTTAAATTTATCCCGCCGCGGACGTTAAACATCACCCGCACGTCCTTGGGCGTTATGTTTGCGACCTCCGTGCCGCCGCGGATGTCGGTGATCACGATCTTGCTTGATGCAAAGCTCTCGTCTCCGCCGTCCAGATCGTGCCCCGCAAGACGGGCGAGCGCAGGAGCTAAAATATGCGCTGGGTTGATACATTTAGCGGGATATGCGGCGTGGCCATGGGTGCCGGTAATCGTTAGCGCGGCGTTGATCGAGCCGCGGCGACCGATCTTTATCGTATCGCCGAAGCTCACCTCGCAGCTAGGCTCCGCAACGATCGCAAAATCGGGCAGCAGTCCCTCTTCGCGCAGTTTGGCAAGCATCTCTTTGGTGCCGTAGATACCCCCGCCCTCCTCGTCGCTGGTAAGAAGCAGGCTAAGCGTGCCGTCAAAGCTCTGCGCGGATGCAAGAGCGCAGATCGCCGCTGCGATGCCGCTTTTCATATCCTGCGCGCCGCGGCCGTAGATGAAGCCGTCCGATTCTACCGGCACAAACGGATCGCTCGCCCAGCCCTCGCCCGGCGGGACTACGTCGATGTGTCCGGCAAAGCACAGATGCGGGCCGTCTGAGAAGCGCTTTGAGAAAAGCACGTTCTTAACGCCGTTTAGCTCGAATCTGCTTTCGTTAAAATCTCCGAGCAGCATCGAGATGTAGTTGAATGCGCCGTCCTCGTGCGGGGTGAGCGAGCGGAATTTTATCAGCTCTTTTAAAATTTCTACCGGTTTCATGTATCGTCCTTTAGTTTAAAATTTCGCCGAAAATCACGGCGTAGATGAGTTTAAGCGCGAAAAACAGCAAAATCAGCGCCGAGATATACGCAAACGCCCTTGCCGCGCGGTCCGAAATTTTGGCTCTGCTTTTATAAACCGCTAGCGCAAAGAGCGTGATCCAGCTCAAAATCCCGCAGACAAGCCCCGCAAGAGCGAGCCCAAAGTGCTCGCGCCCGATGCTTGCGGACACGCTTAGCCAAAACATAATCACGTAGGGGTTGAAAATATTTAGCAAAAAACCCTTGCCGAATACCGCTACGTGCGAGCCGCGCTCTACGCTTTGGATCTGCGCGGACCTTTTAGCCTCGCGGTAGATGCCTAGCGCTATGTATAGCAAAAAAGCGGCGCCAAATAGCGATATGCAGGCAAAAACGATCGGGATTTTGGCTAACTGCGATATGCCGAACGCCGATAGCGCCAGATAGAGCATATCCGCGCTCATGGCGCCGAGGCCCAGGCACAGCGCCTTGGTGTAGCTTCGCAGCGCGTAGGACATTATCAGCACATTTACCGGGCCGATCGGCACGCTAACGCCCAATCCCATCAAAACCCCTTGTACGAACGGTTGCATCCCTCTCCTTGTAATCCCCAAATCTGCTAAATTTCGGCACGCGGCGCTGCGAAAAAAGCTATGGACGCGCCTTTGCGAATAGATCGATGGCGCACAGCTTCGCGAATGGATCAATCCCAAAATTCCGCGCTCTGCGATCGGTTTTTAAATTTAACGCAACCGCCGCCGCAATGCGCCTTAGCTTTAAAATTTTAACGCAACCGTCGTAGCGCGCCCGGCTTTGAAATTTTAGCATGCACGGCCCGCGACACACCTGCTTGCCTAGCCTCGGCTGACTCTGAAATTCTAATGTCGAACATTGCGTGCGCTAGGGCATTTAAATTTAACGCAAGCGATTGCATGCGCCTCGGCTTTGAAATTTTAACGAGCGCTTCGCGCGGCACGCATGCTCGCCGAGCTTTAAATTTAGCTTTTAAATTTAAGCGCACAATTGCGGTTTAAATTTGCGTTTTAAATTTACGACTCGAATTTTGTGAAGCAAAATCCGTCGTCTCGCCGCGTCGCTAAGTTTGCGAGCTAAATTTTGCAGGGCAAAATTTAAACAGGCAAAAGATCGGTGACGAACGGAGGCTCGCGCAAGTCGGTAAATTTTAGTCGCGTAAATTTAAAGATCGCGGCGGTAAAATTTAGCTCGCCGAAATTTTGCTTTGCGTAATTTCGCGTGTCCGCGCTCATAAACAGCCCATGATCGCAGCTAAAATTTCGCGCCTTAAAATTTATCCGCAAATTTTAAAAACCCCGCCGCGCCGCCTGAAATTTGACCGATCGCCCGCTTCAAATTTAGCCACACGCCCGCAATTTAGCTACACCCTCATTTTGAATTTTATCGGCCCGCCGTAAAATCTACTTGCAAAACAGACGCGCTGCAAAATAGACCCTGCCGCGAGGCTAAACGCGCCGTCAATTTTATCGTTTTGCAGTGGAGCAAATTTTACACT
>CALHQN010000277.1 GCA_938036585.1 uncultured Campylobacter sp. | reverse complement strand
ATTTTGAAATTTACGATTTCGATATCCTCGCTAAAAGCGCCAACGTGGGCTCTCTCGCGTCTTACGTAATAGAGCCCGAAGAGCTTGAGAAGTTGCGTGCGGGCGATACGGTAAGCGCGATCAGAGGCGATGTAAAAGACGGCGAGATCGATATAAAAAATTTCGGCAAATTTAGAATTTTTAGTAAAAAATCGCTCGTACAAAACGGCAAAAATTTAGAGTTTAAAAACGCATATTTTACGATTTACAAAGGACAAAGGGAGTTTATCGTCGAATGATACATTACGTTATAGCCGCGCTTTTTGTGGCATTTATGATATTTTTGATCGTCGGATTTAATAAACAGATGCTTGAACGAAATGAAAAACGAAATCAACGAAAAAAGGATTAAAATGGAACTACTTATTGAAATCGCAGTCGAGGAGCTGCCCGCGATCCCGTTTTTAAAAGAGCGCGCAAATATCGCTCCGAAATGGCAGGCAGTGCTGCAAAAACACGGCTTGCAAAGCGAGTTTGAGTTTGAATACAGCCCGCGCAGGCTCATGTTTTTTCACAAAGACTTCGCCGAGCGCCAAAGCGACGGCACCGTAGTAAGCACCGGCGCGCCAAAGAGCGTCGCGCTAAAGGACGGCGCGTGGACCGCCGCGGCGCTAAGCTTTGCCAAAAAATGCGGCATCAATGAAAGCGAGCTTGAGTTTCGGCAAGTAGGCGGCAAAGAGGTGCTGTACCACGCCGCGGTGCAAAAAGGGCGCGCGAGCCGTGAAATTTTAGGCGAGATGATAGAGGAGCTTTTAAAATCCCTAAATTTCGGTCGTGCGATGCGCTGGGGCGAGGGTGAGTTTGAGTTCATCCGCCCGATCAGAGGCGCGGCGTGTCTGCTCGGCGGAGCGAACGTGGATTTTGAAATTTACGGCGTGCGCAGCGAGGCGGCGTTTTTCCCGCACCGAAAATTCGGCTACGAAAAGATAAAATTTAAAAGCGCGGCGCAATATTTCGAGCTTTTGGAAAAAAACGGCGTGATCTTAAGCGCGCGCAAAAGACGCGAGAAAATTTTAAACGAGTTTGCAAATTTGGAGAAAAAACACCGCTTTAAGATCGATGCGGATGAGGATCTGCTTGATGAAGTAGTTGCGATCACGGAGTATCCGACCGCGCTACTTGGGGGCTTTGATGAGGAATTTTTAAGCGTGCCCAAAGAGGCGATCATCACTTCGATGAAGGAAAATCAGCGCTATTTCCCCGTTTTTGAAGGGGGAAGACTGAGTAATCACTTCGTCGTCGTAAGCAACGCCGTCACGCAGGATAACGATCTCATCGTAAAGGGCAACGAAAAGGTCTTGCGCGCGCGCCTAAGCGATGCGATGTTTTTTTGGCAAAGCGATCTGAAGGCCGAATTTAGCGCCGAGAAGCTAAAGCAAATTTCATATCTGGACGGGCTCGGTTCGGTTTATGATAAACAGCTGCGTGAGCTGGCCGTGGCGCAAATTTTAACCGAGGCATATGCGCCGCGGCTGCAAAGCGAGCTCGCAGGCGCCGATATGAACGCCTGCGTCAAAGACGCCGTGATGCTTAGCAAGGCCGATCTTACCAGCACGATGGTGGGCGAGTTTAGCGAGCTGCAGGGCATTATGGGCGGGTACTACGCCGAGCACGCGGGGCTTTGCGAGCCGGTTTGTCGCGCGATACGCGAGCAATATCTGCCTAGCGGCGAGGACAGCGCGCTGCCTAGCGGCGTATTTAGCAGCGTGATCGCCGCTGCGATGAAATTTGAAACGCTCGCGGGGCTTTTTAGCATAGGCAAGGCTCCAAGCGGCAACAAAGACCCGTATGCGCTCCGTCGCTCCGCTGCGGGGCTTATTAAGATTGTGCTGAATGAGGGCTTGAGCTTCGATGCGGCGGCTCTGATAAAACGGATCGCGCCGAATTATAAAAATTTCGATCAGCAAAAGTTGCTCGATTTCATAAAAGATAGGCTCTACGGCATCTACGAGGACGTTAATCCGTCCGTGATCAAGGCGTGCATCGGAAGCGGCGAAAACGATCTGCTGCGCCTAAGCGGGGCGATTTTGGCGCTTAGCAAGATCGCGTCGGCGGATGATTTTAAGGAGAATTTCGCCACTTTCAAGCGATTAGCCAATATCATCAAGGACGAAAAGATCGGCTCCGTGGATGAGCGGCTGTTTGAACACGACGCCGAGCGGGCGCTAAATGCGGCGTTTGGCGCGATAAAATTTGACGGTTCGGATTATGAAGGCTATCTGCGCTCGCTATTTAATTTAAAAAGCAAGATCGATCAATTCTTTGATAGCGTGATGATAAATGCCGAGGATGCCGCGATGCGCGCAAACCGCATCGCAAATATCGGTCAAATTTACGAAGGATTTTTAAAGATCGCCGATATAAAAGAGATCGGATTTTAGATGGTTTCGCTGGAATTTGGACTGGTTTAAAATTTAAAAGTCTATTTCAAAGGATATGAGATGCTGACGATTAATTCGAGGCTGCCTACCGAAAATCTAAAAATTTCAAAAGCGTTGCCTCAGCTCATCCAGGGCTACATCTACCGCTATCTGCCAAGCGCCGAGCATGAGGGGTACAAACACGAACCCAGCGGTAAAATTTTTAAACGAACGAATTTTGATTTTCGCTTAAAGGGCGCAAATTTGCGGATTAGATTTACCTCTTATGAGCCGAAATTTGAAAAAATAATCGCGCTTGCCGTGCTAAAAGACGGGTTAAATTTAGGCGAGCTTTGCCTGTGCGATACGACGGTGGCGGTGAGCGAGCATAGGACCGCGCAAAGCGAAGCGGTGCTGCAAGGCTGTGTGGCATGCGCGGTAGGCGGACTTTTGG
>CALHQN010000276.1 GCA_938036585.1 uncultured Campylobacter sp. | reverse complement strand
TTGGCGCGAGCAACATCGAGCACTGGGACGCAAGAAACGAAAATCGCGTAAATCGCAAGCCAATTCCGCAGGATACGGAGTGTGTCGTGATGCTTACAAGCTTTTTGAACCACAACACGATGAAAAAGATCAAAGGCGAAGTCAAAAAGCGCAAAATCCCGCTCGTATGCGCTAAAAGAAGCGTCAGCTGCGTATTTTGCGAGTATTGTAAGGTTTTCAATCTAAATCAAGAATTTAATTGTTCCGTCGGCGAAAACGAATAACCTGACGTAGTTTGGCGGCAAAGCCTGCATCAGCAAAAGGCGCAAAATTTTATAAATATTGGTGCACTCTGCTACGAAATATAGGCGATTTTAAAAAAGACAAAGTCGGGCAAAAGCAAAAGACCGGGATATGAGAAAGAAAACGAGCGACCGAGAAGACTGCACAAACGACGAAACCCGCGAAGTAAAAGATAGCAAAATGCACGACATTCTAAAAAGCCGAGAGGCAGGCGGCGAGATGGACGGCGGGGCGCAAAATTTTTGGCAGCGAGGCGAGCTTTTCGGCTTTGACGCGGACGGACGCGAGATCGCTTCGCAGCCGTTTTGCAGCCTTCCTCGACCTGCTCGCGCAAAGGCGATGCTCACGCTTTATAATTTTAGCGTGGATGCGGATTATAGAATTCCGCCCGCAAATTTAAAAAGCGCTTCGCAGTTTCGCGCCGCGTTTTTAAATTTTATCGCCTCCGAGCTTGGGCGCGGTGCTCGCAAAATTTACCGCTTCAAGCCCGCCGTGAAATTCTGCGCGGCGGATAATGCGATAATCTTTGCCTATCTGCGTGGCATGCCGCTGCCCGTATTTGCCGCCAAGCCAGCTTATAAGCTAGCTCGCGCGATCGTGAGTCTGCGTAGCGGCGTGCTGCTAAATGCCGGCGAGGCGTTTAGCGATTTTGTATTTTCAAAGATCGCGCTGCGAAATGCAGGCGCAGAAATCGAGCTTAAAAACGAGCTCATCATCGTGCGAAAAAACAGATTTTCGCTCGGAGTGATAGCAAATTTCAGATCGATGCTCGTTTCAAATCCTATGCTTTATGATAATGATATAAAAAAAGCGCTAGAGCTTTGCCGCGGAGCAAACCTCGATGCCGTGTATCTTGTCTATCCAAAAAATGAAAATTTTAACCGCCACGTCGAGATAAAAAGCGAATGCTTTAAGGGAAATTTCATTATGAAATTAGTACCATACAAGCTCACCGACAAAATTTATTAAAAGGATCACAAATGGTTGGAATTATTTTTGGAAGCTCGATGGGCAATACCGAAGACGCTGCGAAGCTGATCTCGGAAAAGCTCGGCATCGAAAATGAGCTAAAAAACGTCGCAGATATCGCGCCTGCTGACCTAGACAAATACACCGCGCTCGTAATCGGAAGCTCGACGTGGAACGACGGCGAGCTGCAAGACGACTGGGCGGGCTTTGATTTCTCGGCTCTTAACGTAGCGGGTAAGACCGTCGCGATTTTCGGCATGGGCGACAGCTCAAGCTATAGCGATGCGTATTGCAACGCGATGGGCGAGCTATATGAAAATTTCAAAAAAGCGGGCGCAAAGATCGTAGGCGCGGTATCTACCGACGGATACGAGTTCGACGAGAGCAAGGCCGTAGTGGACGGCAAATTCGTCGGTCTTGCGCTAGACAACGACAATCAAAGCGACCTCACCGAGAGCCGCATCGAGGCGTGGGTGGCACAGATCGCTCCCGAGCTTAAATAACTCCCTTTAAATTTGCCGTGAAGCGCCTGCTTCGCGGCTCTTTCATCTTTTTTAAAATCATTAAAATTTAGATCTCTTTAAAATTTAAACTCTGCCGACTTCGGTTAAATTTAAACGGCTTTGAAATTTTTAAATTTCAAAATTTTGCGAATAAATTTATCCTTTAAATTTAGCTGCACGATACTTTGCGCTAGCGTAAATGCGCGCCGACTTTGAGGCGCACATAGCGCGAGTAGATAAAATTTAAGCCGCCGTTATGGCGAAGGACGAAGCTGGGAGTTTGCGTCGCGGTCTATAAGCCTCATCGGCGAACGCTCGAAAATAAAATTTGCAAATTTTGTAAATCTATTTTGAGCACCAAATTTATTTAAGTTGGCTTTAAAAGCTATCTCTTTTAAAAATGATTTTACAAAATAGCTTTGTTTGCTATAGTTATTTACTGCTCTTAAAAGTGGTTTTTTGATATTATATCTATCACAAATAGTGTTTGTAAGGTAGTTTATAG
>CALHQN010000275.1 GCA_938036585.1 uncultured Campylobacter sp. | reverse complement strand
AAAATTTAAAGTAGTAAAATTTTACAAAATGAAATTTTACTACTACGACTTTTATTACGATCGCGCTGCGATATATAAATTTAAAAGCTCCGCGCAGTAAAATTCAGACCGCCAAATTCTATATAGCCGACAAAATTCCACTATGCCAAATTTTAAAAATTCTAAAAATTCGGCTCTGCAAAATTTTGCAAATTTCGAAATTTTTAAAATTCTGCGAGCTCTCTTAAAAGCGCGGATCGCTCACAAACCAATCATCGCGCCGGCGAGCAGCCGCTGCATATCACAAAGAGCCGCTATTTTGCGGATCTGTTCGCAAGCTGCTCGCGCGGCCATGAAGTGCGCTTTGCGGCTATTTGCCGATAAAATTTTTCTGCAGCCACTCCATCGCTTTTTCTTCGCTTTCAAATCTGCCGCTTTTGGCGACTTGAAACTGCCCCTCGTAGAAGCGAATTCTGATACCGTCCTGGACGCTATCTACCTTGATACGCGTAATCCTGTCTTTGTTTAGATAGGTTCGGTCGTTTAGCTTTACAAACATCGTTTTCTCCTTTAAATTTAATGATTTTTATCTGCCGCTTTACTTGCGTCTTTCTCGCCCTCTTTTTTCAAAAAAAGCTCCTTAAAGCGCTCGTTTGCGTAGTTTTCTATATCGCTTTGCAGCTGCTTATATGCAGCGATCAGCTCATAGGCGCGCGCATTTAGCGTCGTGCCTGCGGCATTGCCGCCGCCTTGCTTGGTGCTAAAGAGCTCCTCTTGCAGATTTTTTTGTAAAATTTGCAGATGGCTCCAGCATTTTTTGTAGTTCATCCCCAAAACCTCGGCGGCTTTAGAGATAGAGCCCGTTTGGGCGATCACGTCCAGCACTTCGGTTTTACCCTTGCCGAAAATGAGCTCGCCCTGCGCATTTTCGATCCAAGTTTTTGTTTTTACTCTCATTCTTTTGCCTTTCTTTTCCTTAAAGCAGCCCAGCTGACAATATTTCACGTCTATGCCGTGCTCCTTAAGCGTAGAGCGCACTGTATCAAACCCTACTCCGCCGCTAGCTACAGCTCGGGCGTCGCGACAAAAAATCCGTCTTTTCTCATCCAAAAGCGGATTTAGCTTCTGCATAGCCTTTATGCTACCTCCGCTACATTGCAGCTTGCCGAACTGTCCGAGTTCGCAGCGATCTATCCGTATCCCTTCGCGCGCCGCGAGATCTCCTACGACGCTCGCATCTACGCCTAATTTGGCTGCGATCTTAAACGCCGCGCCGCAATCGAGCTTGCCGCTTGGATTTAATAAATTTAAAATCAGCCTTTTGATCTCGCTTGCTTTTTTATCGTCTATCTTGATATCTATCTCCATGCCGCCCTCTTAACTCAAAATTCTCTCTTCGCCGCTATAAATGTTTAAATTTTCGCCGCGCGCGAAGCCGCAAAGGGTAAGATCAAATTTACGCGCGATTATGACGCCGAGGCTCGTAGGAGCCGTACGCGAAACAAGCGCGCTAATGCCGCTCATCACGGCTTTGGCGACCATTTCGGAGCTTAGCCTGCCGCTTACCAAAAGAAGCGAGCCCTGCGTATCGTGCCCCGCCAAGACCGCCTTGCCGACCGATTTATCGATGGTATTGTGCTGGGCGATATCCTCGCCGATAAAATGCTCGCCGCCCGCGATAAAGAGCTTTGCGGTGTGCACACAGCCCGTCATCTCGTAAAGCTCGCACTGCGTGTAAAACTCGCTCATCAAATTTAAAATTTCATTCTTATGAAATTTAGCGTCCGAGCGGACTTTGCGCGCCGCCATCGCTGCAGGATCGATATTTGCGGTAGAGCTGCGCCCGCAGCCGCTGATGATGACCTTTTCGGCATCGAAGCTATTTAGCCGCTTTTCGTTTATCTCGCCGCAGACATTCACGCTAAGTCCGTCCGGTGCGAGCTCTATGCTCTTTATGCGGCTTGGATCCGAGATCAAATTTTCGCTCAGCAAATATCCTACCGCAAGCGCCTTCTGATCGCTCGGAGTTGCCATCAGAGCGCCAAAACGCTTGTCGTTTAGTAAAATTTCAAGCTTGATCTCGCGAACCAAGATATCGCTTACGATTCTTCTTTCATTCCCTTTAAATTTAACTATCTCCGCCCTATAAATCGGCTCCATAGACCTTCCTTATTTTAATTTCACCCGTATCGTAGTAAAATTTTGCTTAAATAGCCTTAATTCGCCGAAGTAAAGCCGAAGCGGCGTGCGTAAATTTAAAGCGCTCGCAGTTTTGTATTTAAAAAATCGCGTGGAAAATCCACGAGCCGCTCGCACCGTGAGCACAAGCGGCCATGAAGCGCCCGCAAAGATAAAATTTCATCAAATTTTGCCGCAGCGGCGATTAAAATTCATCTTTGCAAAGCGGGCGGAGTTTACCGCCCAAACTACCTATGCACCGGCGATAGATAAGGTTTCTCGGAGTGCATCGACATCTCGTTTTGTCTTCTGAACTCGATAAACTCGCTCTCGCTAAGTTTTCTAATATTTGCGATCGTCATCTTTAGCGGCGGGATGCCCGATAGCGGATCTAGATCGCCCGCATGCACGAGCTCGTTGCCGTCGGCCTCGCTGTAATGGAAGGTCGTAAATATCGTGCCCTCTTTCAGATCCGGATTTATGCGAAGCTTCGCAGCGATCTGACCGCGCTTATTTTTGACGAGCGCGTAGCAGCCTTCGGTAAGCTCGCGTTCGCGTGCGATGTCGGGGCTTACCTCGATGAGCGCGCCTTCTGCGCCCGCGCCGTACTCTAGCGCGCGACACTCTCTCGTCATCGTGCCGGTATGGTAGTGATAAACCTTACGCCCGGTCGTAAATAAGCACGGATAAATTTCATCCGGAATCTCGCTAAGCGCGCCGCTTCCTACCGGGTAATCATCAGGAATTTTCATCTTGGCTCTAAAATCCGCCTCCGCTTTAGCGCGATCGTTTTTATCGTCCACGTAAAGCACCGGCACCATTCTAAATTTACCGTCAGGCAGCATCGATTTATGATCCACGTAAAGCACCGGCGTGCCTGGATGATCTTCGTCTGGGCACGGCCAGCTGATGCCGCCTAGCTTGCCGAGTCTGTAATAACTAATACCGCCGAAAAATTTAGGCATTAGCGAGCGGACTTCGTTCCAAATTTCTTCCGCGCTTAAAAAATCAAACCCTTCAAGCCCCATTCTTTGCGCGATATTGCAAACGACCTTCCAATCAGGCTCTACGCCAGGAGCCGGCTCGCTTGCCTTGCGCGTGCGCTGGACGCGGCGAGAGGTGTTGATAAAGGTGCCGTCCTTCTCACCCCAGCCTGCCGCAGGCAGCACGACGTCGGCTTTCTGCGCGCTTTCGGTAAAGAAAAGATCTTGCACGATAAAGCAATCCAGATGGTGCGTCGAGTGCACGAAGTGCTCCGTCCAAGGATCGCTCATTACGGGGTTTTCGCCGTAAACGTAGAGCAGCTTCAGCTCGCCGCTGTCCATCTTATCCGGAGCAATCGTAAGCTTAAAGCCCGGAGTCGGATTTAGCTCGAAGTGCCATACTTTGCGCGCCTGCTCCTGAGCGTAAGCGGAATTTACCGCGCCTGCCGGGATGACGTTAGGCAGCGCGCCCATATCGCACGCGCCCTGGACGTTGTTTTGACCGCGCAGAGGATTTACGCCCGCGCCTCTTTTGCCTAAATTTCCCGTCAAAATGGCTAAATTTGAAAGCGAGAATACGTTTGAGGTACCGTCGCTAAACTGCGTGATACCCATAGTGTAGCAGATCGCCGCGGTACTGGCTTTGCCGTAAAGTCTAGCGGCCTCTATGATGAGCTCTTTTTTCACGCCGGTATCGGCCTCGAAGCGCTCAGGCGTAAAGTCCTTAACCACCTCTTTTAGATACTCGAATCCCTCGGAGTATTTCTCGATAAATTCGCTATCTTGCAAATTTTCGGCAATGATAACGTGCATAATGGTATTTAGCGTCTTGATATTCGCGCCCGGCGGGATCTGCAGATAGATGTCTGCTTTTTTCGCCATATCGGTGCGCTTCGGATCTACTACGATCATCTTAGCGCCGCGTTGCAAGCCTCGCTGCATCTGCATAGCGATGATCGGATGGCACTCGCTCGTGTTGGTGCCGATGAGCAAAAATACGTCCGTATCGGTAGCGAATTCGACCAAATCGTTCGTCATCGTTCCGTTTCCTAACGTGTTGGCAAGACCTGCCACTGTAGGAGCGTGTCAAAGACGGGCGCAGTGATCGACGTT
>CALHQN010000274.1 GCA_938036585.1 uncultured Campylobacter sp. | reverse complement strand
GTACGCGCGCAAATTTTACGCTCCGCCAGGTGGAATTTAACGTGCAAATTTCACGACGAAATTTCAGGGCGTTTCGAGTCTCGCGATTTACAGCTTCCTAAGCTTCGCGATCTCATCGCGCAGCGCAGCGGCCTTTTCAAACTCCAGCGCGGCCGCGGCTTCGAGCATCTGTTTGCGAAGCTCCTTTACGATCTTGGCGCGCTCGGCGGCGGGCATTTTCTCTAAATTGGCGCCCTTTCTTAAAATTTCGGTGCCGTCCTCGATCTTTAGGCTCTCTTCGATATTGCGGCTCGCAGAATGCGGGGTTATGCCGTGGGCGCGGTTGTATTCATCTTGAAATTTACGGCGTTTTTGGGTGATGTCGATCGCCTCTTGCATCGAAGCGGTGATCTTTTTGCAAAACATCACGACCTGCCCGTTCACGTTTCGCGCGGCTCGCCCCATCGTCTGAATGAGGCTGGTACGTGAGCGCAAAAAGCCCTCTTTATCGGCATCCATGATCGCGATAAGGCTTACTTCGGGCAGATCGAGCCCCTCGCGGAGCAGATTTATACCGATTAGCATATCGTATTCGCCGCTGCGAAGGCCGCGGATGAGCTCGTTGCGCTCGATCGCATCGATGTCCGAGTGCATATATTTAACCTTAAGTCCAAGCTCCAGATAGTATTTGCTCAGCTCCTCCGCCATCTTTTTGGTTAGCACGGTCACTAAGATCCGCTCGCCGCGCGCGATGACCTCCTTTGCCATATCGTGTAAAATTTCAACCTGATTGTCGCTGTCTTTTAAGATAATCTGCGGATCGAGTAGTCCCGTCGGGCGCAGTATCTGCTCATATACGGCTCCGCGGCTAAGACCAAGCTCGTAATCATTGGGCGTTGCGGAGACGAATAGAAATTTAGCCTTTTTATTGATAAACTCATCAAACATCAGCGGGCGGTTATCAAGTGCGCTAGGCAGACGGAAGCCGTATTCTACGAGCGTTTCTTTTCGGCTGCGATCTCCTGCGAACATCCCGCGAAACTGCGGCAGGCTCACGTGGCTTTCATCAACGATGACGAGGTAGTCCTTGCCCTTGCTCTCGTAGTAATCAAAGAGCGAATAGGGCGTCTCGCCCGGCTTTTGGTCGGTCAGATAGCGCGCGTAGTTTTCGATCCCCTTGCACATCCCCGTAGCGCCCAGCATCTCAAGGTCAAATTCCACGCGCCCTTTCAGCCGCTGCGCCTCTACGAGCTTGCCCGCGTCCTCGAAAAATTTCAGCCTCTGCTCAAGCTCCTCCTCGATCCCTTTGATCGTCGATTTTAGGCGCTGCTCGCCCACGATGAACTGGCTCGTCGGGGAGAGAATAAATTTTTTGACGCTCTGCGTCTTTTTGTTTTCTAGCACGTCCAGATGATACATCGCCTCTATCTCGTCGCCGAAAAACTCGATCCTAAAAGCCTCGTCGTTAAAATACGCGGGATAGATGTCGATCACGTCACCGTTTACGCGAAAATTCCCGCGATCAAAAAAATCATCGTTGCGTTTGTAGCCCATATCGACGAGCTTACGAAGCAAAAATTTAGTGCTAAATTTTGATCCGATCTCAAAAAACAGCACCATGCCTTTGTATTCGGCGGGATCGCCCAGGCCGTAGTTCGCCGAAACTGACGCTACGGTGATGACGTCGTCAAAGCTTAGCAGGCTCGCCGTGGCGCTTAGCCGCAAGCGCTCGAGCTCTTGATTTACGTCGCTGTCCTTTTCGATGAAAAGATCCTGCCTGGGGATGTAGGCCTCGGGCTGATAATAATCGTAGTAGCTGATGAAATACTCGACGTGATTTTGCGGGAAAAAGCCCTTAAATTCGCTATAAAGCTGCGCCGCGAGGGATTTGTTATGCGTCATTACGAGTGCCGGAATTCCAAGCCTCTTAATAATATTTGCCATGGTAAAAGTTTTGCCTGAGCCGGTAACTCCGAGAAGAGTTTGGTATTTATTGCCGCTTTGAAAGCCCGTGACGATGCCTTCGATCGCTTTTTCTTGATCCTCGCTCGGGGAGAATTTGCTCTCGATTTTAAAATTTTGCAAAATTTTTCCTTTTTTAAAGCCAAATTTGGGTAATATCTCTACTTAAAATTATATCAGAAAAAGGCGAAATAATGGAATCAATCTTTGACGAAGAGAAAAAGGTCGAGGGCTTAAGCAATAAAGTAGCTGAGCTGATTAGGCGATACACCGAGGCTAGAGACGAAAACGAAAAGCTACGCACAGAGCTAGCGACGATCAAGGCGCAAAATGAGGCCTTGGGGATGCAGCTTGGCACGTTGGAGAACGATCTGGCGTATCGAAAGATGAGCGACGAGGATCTAAGCAAGCAGATCGACGACGTTTTAGCAGGCGATAATTTAGGCGAGAAATGAAAGAAATTTCCGTTCAGCTAACCAGCAAATCTTTGACGAAAAAATACGCGATAAATTTAGACGATGATTTCGCTGGCGTTTTCGGCAGAGAGTGGCGGATTTTAACTCGCGGCGGAGACCATCTGGACGCGGGCGAGCTACTGGAAGCCTATATCCGAAAGAGCTATGAAAATTTTATGCTGAACAAAAAAATAGACGCATTGGCAAAAGATATCGATGAAGGAGTAAAATAATGAAAATGAGAAAAGGTGCGGCAGTAGGCGGCGGCGTGAGCGGAATAATATTTTTGGCGATCATAATCTTTGTGATAGTAAAAATAATATATCCTAAATTAAGCGGTGCTAAGGATGAGGTTTTAGTAAAAGCTTATGCAGTCGAGCTTGAAGGCGTATTTAAAGATATACAACGCGACTACTTAAATCAAGGAAATTTTCGCGAGCTAAAGAGCATGACGGGCTCCAGACAGTTTAGCGATAGCGATCTAGAAAAAACCGTCACTTTAAATCAATCCTTTGATTACGGTGTAGGACCTAAGTCAAAAAGCGATATGATATTTTGTGCCACGATCACCTTGCGCCAAGACGGCGAGGGGTATTTTTTCGAGACGTCAAATATCAACCGCGGTAGGGAGCGCTGCGCCGCGTTTCATAAAGACTCAACCTACAAAGGCTTAAACGGTTTTAGGATAGGCAAATAATTATTTAAAATTTAAAATCACACGGCTATCGTGGAGTGCGAAAATACTGCGGAACGCGATAGCCGATGTTACCGACTCATACGACTTTACTAAAAGTGCGCGAAATTTTATCTCTATACACATTGGCACCGGCTAAATTTAAGAATTTGCGTTTTAAAAATTTGACTTCGTGTGCGGCGGCGGTGCAATCCATAATTAAATTTACGAAATTTACGACCCGAAAGTACAGAGAACTTTTATCAACGTGAGTTTTAAAATTTTCATATAATTTTATCGGCGATTCTCAACTGCCGACGTGATCCAACTACACAAATAATCTAGCTGCTGCGGCGTATGAAACCAATGCTCGCCGTTTTTCATAACGCTTAAGTCGCAGTCGAACTTCTGCGCGAAATTTCTAACGATACAAAGAGGCGTCTTATCGTCGTTTTCTGCATATAGAATTCTACTGGGCGTTTCCCACTTAGTGATCGGATTGTTTAAAACAAAACTCCAATATTCCCAAAAAAGCGGTTGCCCGACATGAGTCAAAATCATCCGCTCTTGCTTCAATCGCTCCTCGCTAATGCCAGCCCTACGCATAATATTTGAAATAACGTATTTCATATCAAGTATCGGCGAGACGAAGAGGCAGTCGCTAAGCTTTTCGTCGCGGAAGCTTTGCAGGCCGAGCCATGCCCCTAGGCTAACGGCAAACAGCGCGACCTCGTCCCAGCGCTTCTTTGCATACGATAAAATTTCGCAAAATTCCAAAATAGCGCGCTGCGGATCGCAAGAAGCGGGCTCGTGCCGCCTCTGTCCGTGCCCGGACAAATCAAAGCTAATTACCTGCCAGCCTTGCTTGCAGATGATGGAGGCCAAAAACTCAGCATCATCTTTGCTCCCGCCTTGCCCGTGAGCGTAGATATAAACCCTTTTCGAGCGGCTCCCCCAAACGGCGGCGGGAACGCCACGTATCTCAATCGCGCTCTTTTGCATTTTTCGTTCCTTTAATTTTTTTTGCGTCGGCACCCGCATTTTGCGGCAATGTTACAAGCAAAACCATAAATGTTGCTGAAAATTTAATAGCACGCCCTGCTAGACTGCCTGCAATTAGCGATAAATTTTAAAATTTATCGCAAGAGCTGCGCCTGCCGCTTTGTTTTAAAATTTAGCCGCACAAAATTTTAAGCGGCATAATTTTGATTCTTGCAGCGCAATTAAATTTTTATGTCGTAGAATTCTGCAAGCTGCGAAATTTAAAATTTAAGGCTACGCAAATTTTATCGCGACTCGTGCAAAATTTTAAAATTTTACGTCTGCTTTATTTGCAGGTTACGCGAATCGCGAATAAATACCGCTTAAATTTTAAATTTCAAGCGGGCTCACATCACAGAAGTTAAAATTTGTACTAATTTCATAAGCTGCGCTCAAGATACGGTTTTAAATTTCGGTGCTTGATAGCGCCCGTAATCGCGCTGTGTTTGCTGCGATCTCCCCAAAAAAGCTTAAAAAATCAATCCTGCGGCGCCGAGCTTGAGCCCTAAAGAGATAACTATTAAAACCCCAAGTCCCGCGAAAAAGCCCGCCAGCACGTCATCCAGCATCACGCCGAGCCCGCCCGGCACGTCGCGATCCACGCGCCCGATGATCGAGGGTTTGCGGATGTCAAACGCCCTGAAAAACAGCAGCGCCAAAATCATCGCAACGACTGAGATTCTGCTGCTCTCAAAGCCCGCGATCAGCTCCGGCAGCGACAGCGAAAAGATCTCGCCCACGGGCGCGGCGACGCACATCGCGATCCACACCCCCACGACTTCGTCGATGACGATCTCGCTGTTATCGTGCGAGCAGGTCCTCCTCTCGTAATCGCCTACGATCTTAAGCGAGACGAAAAAAACGAGGCCGGCGCACAAAAACAGCGTCACCTCGCCTGCGAGCATCAAGATCGCTAGCCCCACTATCCAGCCGGCGATGCTGCCCCAGGTACCGGGCGCGGGCCTTAGCAGCCCCGCGCCGAAAAATGTAACGAAAATTTTATCCATAATTGTCCTTTTAAATTTTGCTTTTTAAAATTTTACCGGCTCGTTTGCGCTCGCTCGCGCATGAGGAATTTTAAATTTTATTTGCTTGCCGGAAATTTTAAAATTTTGCGCGCCGTAATTTGCGGCGGTCGTGCCTTTAAAATTTCAAGTTCGTTTGCCGCGCGGGTTGCGCCGTAGATTTCGCACTAATCCGGCGCCGTGCCCTCAAATGCTACGTCTTTAGCGCGCTGGTCTGATACAGCTGCATCAGCTGTTCGTAAAACTCGCTCTCATCGTGGCTTTGCAAGATCCCGCCGTTCGGGAATAGCTCGTCGTAGAGCTTTTGCAGGTTTTCAAACCGCGCGGGAAAGAGCTCGCTTAGAATCATCGCCGAGATCTCCTTGCGCATGAAGATCGCCGGCGGCAGGATCCCTGCGCGCAGCAGGGTCTTTAAATTTTGCGTGCGGTAGTGCACGTGATGGTGCCCGCCGTGAGGGCAATTTTTTACGCTTACCAAGACCTTGCATTTTTCGCAGTAAACGTATTCGGGCATGAGCAGGATCTCGATCTCGCCGCGTTTTTGAAACTCATCCAGGATCGTGTGCATCCCGCCTCCGTCGAAAAACAGCTCGATATGCTTGTGCTTCTGCCCGAATACGACCTTGTTCGCGCCTAAATTTTTAGCGATGATGCACTCCAAAACGGGCTTGTCGTGGTCGCTGAAAATTTCAAGTTCGCTAAGATCGATCAGCATCACGCGCTGTGCGACGAAGAAGTTTTCAAGCAGATACTCAAGCGCCTTTTTTCGCAGCGCGGCGGGCAGCGCGTCGGGCTTAGCCGTGGCGGTAAGAAAGATCACCGTAAGATCGGCCTTGTCGATCATATGGCGCATCAATCGCTCGTGCACGCGGTGGATTGGATCGGCGCAGGTGAAAAATGCCGAAATTTTGGGGCTTTGCAGCTCGTTTTTGATCTTTTGGATCTGCAGGGCCTTGTCTTTCAGCTCGTCCTCCACGATCCTGATCTCGCCCTCCACCGCGCTAACGCCTGCGCGCGCGTTTTGAAAGATCGAGCCTTTGATCTCGTCCGCGCTGGGAAGATAAACGTCCGCCACTTCGATCAGTGCGGCGATCTTGCCCTTTGCGGCCTCCTCTTTTAGGCACAGCGCGAGCGTCTCGCCTTTTTTGGCTTCCGCGCAGGAAAATATGAAATTTATCCCCGCCGCGCTTAGCTTTTTTGGGCGCAGTAGAGTGCGCGATCCGCCGAAACCGCCGTTTGCGACGAGACTTAGCGCGCTTAGATCACAGCGCGAAATTTCAATAATGCGATGAAATTTCGGTATGCGCGCGGGTTTTGTTGTACGCGAGGCTTTGCTCGTATCGGCAGTTTTCGCGGCGCGCGAAGTTCCCGCCGCGCGTGCGGCTTTGAATGTATCGGAGGCGTCGTTCGCGCAAGTAATTTCGGGCGCGCGTGTAGCTTCGCTCAAGCTAGAAA